>JAEXGX010000383.1 GCA_023450535.1 Pseudomonadota bacterium
CCCTCACCCAGTGGGGAGCGGGGCGGCTTTGCGGGCAGGGCGGTATGGCGGAATGACGTCAATATCGTTCTAGAAGGTGAAATTTTTCGATGTTATATGTCCAGACAGGGGGCACGGGCCAATGAAAGCTGTGGAAATGGAGATGGGGGGGACGGTTTTCCCCGGAGAGGATCCGGGCGTGGAACTTCATGAATTGTATGGCTTGCTTCAGCCATTTCCGCCGCATTTTCATGATCATTATGTAATGGGGTTGATCACGGGCGGGCGTCGGCGCATGTTACTGCGTTTCCCCTCGGGAGGAGAAGGCGCGCCAAGTTTTTCCAGCGAGGTGAGAGAGGGAGATCTCGTGGTGATCCGGCCCTTTGAGATCCATGCCTGCGAAAGTATTGAGGGGAGCCGTATGGACTGGAAATCATTACGCCTCCCGTTGGACTTTGTTCGGCCGACGCTGGGGCGTGCGTGTGCTATTCCTCCACTCCTGCGTGATGAGGCGTTGCGTGAAAGCTTCGAAAAGCTGTGTGCGATTATAAAAAACGGGGAAAACGGCGGGCGGCAAAGGGAATTACTGAATGTTTTTCTACGTGCCCTAGTCCTGAAGGCTGCCCAAAGACGCGGAGCGCGCTCCGTTGCCATTCCTCCGCCCTTTCCGGATATGCTGCGCTGGTTGGCGGAACGGAGAGAGCGCCCCTCACTGGACGCGGCGGCACGGCATTTTGGCGTGGACAAATTTTCCCTGCTGCGCGGCTTTTCTGCGAATTTTGGCATTACCCCCTATCGTTGTTGGGAATCCATGCGTCTGGAGCGCGCCCTGAGCCTGTTACGAACCGGACGTTCTCCGGTGGATGTGGCAGGAGAACTCGGTTTTGCGGATCAAAGTCACCTTACGCGTGCGTTCCGGAAAGTGTTTGGCATGCCGCCGGGGGCGTTTCGTCGTTCGGAGCGGATACGGCAGCGCATACACAGTGCCAGCACCATAGAACAGACTGAAAGGCGAAAGAAATGAGAGAAGACAGTTTTGCAGGGCATCTTGTAGCGCTGTTCACTATATTTGTCTGGGGTATAACCTTTGTTTCCACAAAGGTTTTGTTGCGCGATTTCATGCCGGTGGAAATATTGTTTTTCCGTTTTTTACTGGGATTGGCCGCGTTGACGATCATTTATCCGCACGTGATGCGGTTACAGGAACGGCGGCATGAACTCTTGTTTATGGGCGCGGGGTTGACGGGGATTACTCTGTATTTTTTGCTGGAGAACATTGCGCTTTCGTACACTCTGGCTTCCAATGTCGGTGTGATCTGTTCACTCGCGCCTTTTTTCACCGCGCTGGCTGCTCATTTCTTTTTGCGGGGCGAGAAGTTGACGCACGCCTTTTTCGCGGGCTTCATCATTTCCATTTCCGGAGTATTGCTGCTTTCACTGCACACCGGGGCGCGTTTTGAACTCAATCCGCTGGGTGACGGCCTCGCTTTGGGCGCTTCAATGGTATGGGCCTTCTACGCTGTCCTGACCCGTAAAATCGGAGCTTTGGGTTATCACCCTGTGCAGATCACCCGGCGCAGTTTTTTCTGGGGCTTGTTGTTCATGTTGCCCGCTCTGCCTCTGCTTGGCTTTCAGGCCGATTTTTCCCGGCTGATGAAGCCGATAAACCTGGCAAATATTCTATTTCTGGGACTTTGTGCTTCCGCGCTGTGTTTTGTGACCTGGTGCGTGGCCGTGCGCCTGCTGGGGGCAATCAAGACCAGCGCCTATATTTATCTCGTACCTGTGGTGACAGTGGCGACATCTGTCATTGTTCTGCATGAACCCCTGACCCTGGTGGGATGTATCGGTATAGCCTTGACCCTGATCGGGTTGGTGGTATCTGAAGGTAAGATCAGAATATCCCGCCGTCGGCGGGAAGAGAAGGCTGCAAGCCTTTAGAGTAATTTTACGTTGGAATTGTTTATGGAGCCGATCGGCAGAGATTCATCTCTGCCGATCGGCTGCTGATTTTACCAGCAGCCTCGAAAATTGCGAGTAGGTCACGGCGTTGCCTCGCTGTTAAGCGAGTGTTTTTCGTCTCTTCCTGCCTGGCGACCCAGTTGGGGCGCCGGCGGGCGGCGAAAACCCTCAAAGAGTTTTTTCATCATTTTGGACAGAGAGTCATCTCTGCTCAGAATGTTGGTAAACCGGGGCTCCGCCCCGGCCCCTGCCGAACGGTTCGGAAATTCACTGCTTCAGAGTAAACAAAAAGGTTCGTTCCTTTGACACCGCCCTGCTTTGTGAATTGGCGGTACACCCGGACTTTGTGAAACTGCTGGCCGATATACAGATTTATGTGGGGGGGATCGCCGCCACACAGATACAGAACCTAAACGCTTGGGTAGACGTGGCGAGAGCTGAAATCATGGAGAAGTCCCAGCCGGGAGAGCATGACAAAACCGCCGGTGTGCTGCAATCCGCCCATGTACGGGAGGGCGACTATTTCAGCAGCCGGGTACATCACGACATAGACGCTATCATGGAGGATATACGGGAAGCCCACAGGGGCAGAAGCGACAGCGCACCAGAGAATACCATTGCGGACGAACTCAAGCGGGATTTGGAGGAAGTAGCGAGCTTCAAGGGCAGCCGGGCGGAACAACTGCTGATGGTGTTCTGCAAGCAATGGTGTTCTGCAAGCAGACGAAGCTGCGCTACAATAAGCTGACGGAGGAAGAAAAACAATGGCTGACCCGGATTGTCCAAAAATCCGAACTGGCGAAAAGTTATGTACCGCAACGGGGAAAAAGAAAATAACAAGTACGCCTTAGGCGTATAAAGTGTACTACTAAATAATCAGGAGACAAAATAAATGAATATCAAAGCGATTGATAAAGATAATTGGGATAGAGCGGAATACTTCGAACATTACTTTTCTGCCCTTCCTTGTACTTATAGCATAACTGTTAAATTAGATATTACAAAAATCAAGAAATCCAAGCGTAAATTATATCCGCCTATGCTCTATTTCATCACAAAACTGGTCAACGACCACCGTGAATTTCGGATGTCTTTTGATGCAAAGGGGCAACTGGGGTATTTCGATAAAATGCTTCCGTGTTATACCGTTTTTCATAAAGACACAGAAACATTTTCCAATGTATGGACAGAATACAATGACGATTATGATTTGTTTTGTCAGGCATACGAGGATGATATGAACACTTTTGGATCTGTCCACAAAATGATGGCAAAGCCAAATGTGCCAGCGAACAATTTTCCTGTGTCGATGATACCGTGGACAACCTTTGAGGGGTTCAATCTGAATTTGCAGAAAGGATACGATTACTTACTCCCCATTTTTACCATAGGCAAATTTTATGAAGAAAACGGGAAATATTTATTGCCGCTTGCGATACAGGTTCATCACGCGGTATGTGATGGATTCCATGTGTGCCGCTTTTTGAACGAGTTACAGGAATACTTTCTGATATAGTCGCCTTATTGATATAATGCGCACTGGCATAAATGGGGAAACAGCAAAGCCAGCCGAGCCAGTCTTTGCTAATGAGTAATCAAGGAGGGAAAGCCCTGGAAAGGCTTTCCCTCCCATTACAATTTTGAGAAAAGAAACGCTCCAAAATCAGAAAGAGAGCGGTCAAGCACTGTTGAAGGATTGGCCGCCTTGTCCACAAGTCGGAACTTGGGACGAGAGACGGGGGCTTTCATATACGCCCTGTCTGCTGATGAAATCAGCTCTGCGCTTGCGGCTTCACGCCACGCGATCACTGTCCTGTTTTCCTGCCACTTCAAATGCCCTTGCCCTCCCCGGCGGCAACGGCACTTGAAACGGCAACACCGGCAGAGCGTATAACACGCTACACTTTGCTACGCAAAGTCGTGTGCCAAAAGGTGCCCCTTTGGAAAACCCATTGAGAGGGCCACAACCCTCTCAATGCAAAAGACGGACTATCAGCTTCCTGCCGATAGCCCGTCTTTTGTTGTCACATTCCGCTTGCCGACTGCCCAATCTGAATGTTTCTCAATACTTTCTTATTGGGTGTCGGCCTTTCGGGGACGAACCTTTTTGTTTACTCATTCCTGCCTCTCTCCCCTGGTATCTGATGGGAGAGGGGTAGTGCAAAGCTCTAGCAGTTGCATTCCGCGCCAGCTACTGCTTCAAGGCCAACGTGTTTCTTTACGTTTTCCAGCAAGTCCTTGGAGATACCGGGCACTTCAGTCAGTTCATCCATGGACTGGATGTCGCCCATGTCGTCGCGGTACTGTACAATGGCTTTGGCCAGTTCTTCATTCAGGCCAGGCACCTGAGCCAGTTGCTCAACCGTCGCGGTGTTGATGTTGAGCAAATCATCCTCAGCGAATGCGTTGTGGGCGGGAATAAGAAGGGCGGCGGCGATAACGGCGGCGGCAATGTTGTTACGCAAATTCATGATTATGTTCTCCTTCTGAGCTTGGCGGCGTATATTGCCGTCGCTCCTGTCAATGGGGGGAAACTCGCGGGGTAAAAACCCCGCCGATCGGTTGTTCCAAGTGGTAAACCCCGGACAGCATACAAACGCGGAATAATGCGCGTTATTCGATGCCTTGACCGATCCGTGTTCTGTTACTTACTGCTTTATCAGCCAGTGGCGAGACGGTATCCCGCCTCACGAAGTATATAAAACTTTTCAGACTAAAAGCAACTCCTTCCCCAAAGTATCTTGGTTGTGCGATTAGCCGCATATAAAATTGGGCTCACAGACGAAATGTGCGGAAAAGCGCATGCCTGTATAGCAATACACTCCGTCTTTCAGTCCATGTTTTCCGGCGGACGGCGTTCATCCACATCAGGGAAAAATTCCGGATCTTCCCGATGGCTCTCATCCACAAACAGGGTACAGAAACATGCGCCGTATTCGCGGATATCCTCGTCGCGGTAGACACAGGGGCAGACGATATCTCTGTCTTTATCCCGTGATGTGGCGAGGCGGCATGGGCAGCAAAGATAACCGTATCGAGCTTTGTTTTCCAGCAGACCTTCCGCCGTGGCAAGGCAATGTTCCGCGTCGGCGTGCAGGAAATAGCCTTTCTGCTCAGCTGTTGCCTTGAGAACTTTCAGCAATGACTGCGGAGTCATGAAAGAGCGCCTCCCTCAGAAGTTGTTCGCGAAAACCGACGACGACCTTGCCGCCCGGTAAGATAATAGTAGGAAAAGAACCGCGCGGATTATAGGAGCGCACTTTATCCATAAGATCCGAACGATCCTTGCCGTTAAATTCGTCGACGAAAAGTAGATGATACTTCGCGTCGTTCGCATCGAGGTACTCTTTGGTTTTTTTGCAGTGACGGCAGGTTGTCAGCGCGAACATGAAAGGCAGGCCATCTTCTCCAGGGGTCTGCGACAGAACGAGAAGTTCTTCTTGCTCCGGCGTCAGGGCCGGAGATTCATCCTGCTGTTTCGCCGCGTCTTCGCCGCGTTTTGATTTGCGGAGGAAGAGCAGCGCCAGCACGGCGACAAGTGCGAGGGCTACAACGACGATGACGGTGGTATTCACTATGTTTCTCCTGAATTGGGACAGGCTCATGTCGCGCCGATTGGGCGCGGCGTTGTGCCGGAAGCAATGCGCCTCGTGGAGATCACTTACCATAAAGGTTTGGCAAAGGCCAGCCGGGTATGGTCATATACCGTTGCCGGAAATATTTTTTTGTTTAATCCAGGCGAAATTTTCAGCGTTTATCAATGGTTGAAAAGTGTGAAAAGAAAGGCTTGAATATTTTCATAAATGACTTTCTACTATTCGGACTATAGGAAAAAAGGTAGAGCGTTTTGGGGGAAACGAGCTGGTGGCGGCGCAAAACCCGCGTATACGGGCTTTGTCATCATGCTGGTCAAATCTCAAAGAGTTTTTCTATCAGCCCGAAAGGGGGAGAAATGCCGGAAATGAAGGCCGATATGCTCAAGGGCCCTGTGGGAAGAACCTTTTTGCGCTACAGCGTACCCTGGGCTCTGAGCATGGTCGCCACTGGTTCCGCCGCAGTGGTGGACGGCATTTTCGTTGGACGTTTCGCCGGAGCCATGTCACTGGCGGCTGTTACCTTGGCTGTGCCCGCCTGGAGTCTCATTTCCGGCCTTGGTTTCATGCTTGTGACCGGCGGCTCTGTTCGCAGCGGCCGTTATATGGGGGAAGGACGGCCTGAAGAGGCTTCCGCCATGTGCGTCAAGACGTTTATGGTGTTGGCGGCAGTCATGCTGCTGGTGTGCGGAGTGATATTCCTTCGTCTTGATAATGTGCTGGATATTTTGGGCGCAGGGGAAGAAAGGAATGAACTGCGCATTCTGTGCCGGGAATATCTTACTATGGTGTTGTTGTTTTGCCCGGTATTTCCGGTGAGTTACGGAATGTCGTACTTTATTCGGGTGGATGGGCGCCCCCTGCTTGCCAGCGCGGGGCTTGGCGTGGCGGCGCTGTGCAATGTTCTGCTGGACGCCTTGCTGGTAGGATATGCGGGCATGGGCGTGCGCGGCGCAGCGTTGGCCACCGGGCTGGCCTATCTGATTTCCTGCTTTGTTTTGGTCGGGCATTTTTTTTCTGCGCGTTCCCGTTATGTGTGGCCCCGACACCTCGGAAAATGGAAAGAAGTCCTTTTCGCAGCTTGGAACGGCGCTTCGGAATTCGTTAATGAAATGTCGGCGGGCATTATCGTGTTGCTGTTCAATCT
>JAEXGX010000387.1 GCA_023450535.1 Pseudomonadota bacterium
CCAGATACACAGTCTTCCTCCCGACGTAAACCAAGGCGCGCGATACGCAGACCGTCCATGCCATGAATGCGCCAGGACCAGCCCCCCCAGGAAAAACTTTCGCCCTCGCGAGGAATACGGCCCAAAATCTCCAGCACCATGCCAGCCAAGGTTTCCGACTTGAAAGATCCGCTATTTTCAAGGGCCAGCGTATTTATTACCTCGGGCAAAGGCATATTTCCCGCAAGGACAAGTTCCATCCCTGCAGATTCATCCTTTTCCAGCGCCTTTTCCGTTCCTCCCGCCAGAGCGCGCACCACGAGTTCGGGCGTGATGATGCCTGCAGGCCTGCCGTACTCGTCCAGAACCACAGCCAGAGGTTCGGCGGCCCCGGCCATAACATCCCACATGTCGGTGACATGCGTGTGCTCCAATACTACAGGCACGGGGCGCGCCATGTCCGCCGCGCAGACTTCTTCATTCTTCCCTTCCCGTTCCAGCATGTCCCGTAGAAATACCGCGCCCAGCACATCGTCCGAAGCTTCATTAAAAACAGGAATGCACGCCTGCGCCGAGCCTCCGGCGATCTTTTCCATTTCGTCCCATGACGCTGAAGCCGCAATCTTGTCGGCATTGGGCCAGGGCGTCATAATCGCCCGGACACTCAATCCGCCCAGGCGCAAAATACGGGCCAGCAGCTCACGTTCCTTTTTATCGCAGACACAGGCTCCGCCCGCGTCCGCCGCCAGAGCCGCCATTTCCAACTGTGCTTCGCCAGAACTCAGTTCCCCCAGGCTCAACAGACGGGACACGGCGTCAGCCAATGCTCCGCGCGAATCCCGCGCGATTTGCGGCGAACGCCTCCGCCGCACCATGAGCTGTCTGAACGCCTCCACAAACAGGGAAAACAGCACCGCCGCATACAGATAGCCACGGGGCACGGACAATCCCATTCCATCCATAATCAGACTCGCGCCGACCATCATCATGAAGCCCAGACACATCACGACAATAGAGGGGTAACGCTCCACAAAGGCAGAAAGGAACGGAGCCGCACGCAACATGATCAGCATGGCCACAGCCACGGCGGCCATCATCATGGTCACGTCGTTCGCCATCCCCACTGCGGTTAAAACCGAATCGAAGGAAAAAAAGGCGTCCAGTGCCGCAATTTGAATCACTACGATCCAGAATCTGGCCTCGCCTCCCGAACCCCGTGCCCGTTCTCCACTGCCTTCAAGCTTGTCGTGCAGTTCCTGCGAGCCTTTGAAGAGTAAAAACAAGCCTCCCGCTATCAGGATAATATCCCGTACGGCAAAGCCACGGCCCAGCGCGGTGAACAGTGGCTCCCGCAGGCCCATGAGCCAGGCCATCATGGCCAGCAGAGCGAAGCGTTGCACCAGTGCGAGCCCCATGCCGACACGAAAGGCTTCTTTTCGCCGGTTATGGGGCAGGCGCCCCGCCAGCAAGGAAATAAACAATAAGTTGTCAATGCCGAGCGCCAGCTCCAGCAAAATAAGCACGCCCAGGCCGACCCAGGCGGAAGGATCCGCCAGCCAGGCAAAATCCCAGTTCATGTACTCTCCTCACAGATGAAATTAAACGAAAAAAGACGAGTCCGGAAGCTTCGCGGGAAGCTTCCGGGCTCGCCTGAAACAAGCTGAAAAATGACTACTTCGAGGAACGTCGTCCATAGGTGAGTGCCAAATTAACCACATATCGCTCTGCTGTCAAACAGGGCGGCTCCAACGCGCTGCGCGTTGTACTGCCTTAAAAATACTGGGCCAGCTTGAACAGATCAATATCCGCGTCATCCAGCCAGGGCGAGACGCTCTTGATCAAGGTCAATGGAGAAAGATAAACGTCCCGCCAGTTCAGCGTCAGGAACATTTCCCCCCCCGGTCTCCGTTCATGCGCGGCCAGCAGAGGACGAAGGTTTTCCGTCTTCATGACGCCTTTCTTGTTCTCCCTTTTCAACTCGAAAAGCTCGGAAGCCGCAAAGGCCTTCCAGTCCGCGTCCAGGCGCTCCGCCCAGCCTGCAAGCCGATCCGGCTCCCGTTCCACTGCTTTTTCCGCCACGCGCAGACGGTACAATTCTTCCACGGGCATGGAAAATTTGCCTGTAAGGGGAACGAGTTCCACCCGTACCGGCTCCATGCCTTCAAGCATGCAGGGAGCGAGGCGTTCCAGAAGCTCCTGTTCACGCATGGGCGAGCGCAACGTGAGCACAAACCATTCCGCCATGCTCCCCACCCCCACAGGCAAAGCCCGCCCGAAGGAAAGCAGCGGCAGGGGATGGAAGCCCTGCGAGAATGCCAGAGGCAGTTCCGCACGGCGTAACGCCCGCTCCAGCAGGGATTGGAGCTCAAGCTGGCTGATCCAGGCGGCGCCGCCGTCCTTGCGGTGCCAGACCCGATAGCGCACTACCCGGCGGGTCAAGGTCTCGTCAATGTGCGGCGGCTCTTTTTTTCTCCCCGGTTCAAAACGGGGGATTTCCGGAATAGGACCGAAGTCTTCCTGATCGCGTGAAGGAAAATTGAGACTGGTTTTCAGTTCGGGATCAGCATCACAGGCACGCAGCAGCGAGGGGCCCGCCTTGGTATCGCACGCACCGCATTGACGGCAGGCTTCATAGCGGCAATCTCCGGTGACGGCTCCGCGCAGGGCGCGTTCACGCTCTTTCAACAGAAAATCCCGGCTCACTCCGGCTTGAAGATGCTCCCAGGGCAGGGGTGCATCGAGTTCCCGCCCGCAGGTCCAATCCTCGGGTTTCATGCCGCACTCGTCCAGTGCCTCCAGCCAGGGCGTGAGGCTGAACCCTTCAATCCAACTGCTGAAAATGCCGCCCTTGCGGTAGGCTTTTTCCACCACATCAGCAAGACGGCGATCCCCGCGCGAAAGAATTCCTTCCAAATGGCTCATGGCGGGTTCATGCCAGCGCAAACTGACGTTCTTGTGCTGACGTACTGCGTCGCGCAGATAAAAAATCCGCTCTTTCATGGTGTCCATTGAAATCTGGGGTTCCCACTGGAAAGGTGTATGCGTTTTGGGCACGAAGGGAGAAACCGCTGCGGTCACGGTCAGACGCGGGCCATACCACTTACCGTCTTCATCTTTCTTGCGGCAGCAATCCCGCACCTTGACGCACAGGTCCACAATGGCGTCCAGATCTTCCTTTGTTTCCGTGGGCAGACCGAGCATGAAATAAAGTTTGACCTGCTGCCAGCCGTATCCGGCCAACTGACGCACGTGGTGGATAAGCGCTTCTTCTGTGACGCCTTTGTTGATGACATCGCGCAAGCGCTGACTGCCTGCCTCGGGTGCAAGTGTCGCGCCCGTGCGGCGGATGCCCGCCATGCGGGACATAATTTCGCCATCCACAGACCCCACCCGCAAGGAAGGCAAGGATATGGCGATCTGCTCCCGTGCGCAGCGATCCGCCACATCGAGAAACAGGGTCTTGAGGCCGGAAAAATCTCCACAGGAAAGCGCCAGAAAGGAAACATCGTCATAGCCCGTACTCGTCAGGCATTCCTCAGTCAGCTTCCGGATTTCCTCGATGGAACGTTCCCGCGAGGGGCGCAGAGTCATGCCTGCCTGGCAAAAACGGCATCCTCTGGTGCAGCCCCTGGCTATTTCCAGCGAAAGACGGTTATGCACAGCCCCAAAAGGCGTGACTTGACGCGCAGGATAGAAGGCATCCTTCATATCTGCCACAGGACGGCGCAATACCTTCGTATAATCGGCAAAGAGAGGTTCAAGGGAGCCGTCTGCGCGCGGAGAAAAAAACGCGGGTACGTAGACTCCGGGAATATGCCTGGCCTCGCGCAGGAATTCTGTGCGGGTCAGCCCTTCCGAGCGCGCCCGGATCAGCAATTCCACAAGCTGAGGCATGACAGCTTCCCCCTCGCCCAGCACCATCAAATCCATAAAGGGGGCAAGTGGTTCAGCGCAAAGAGTGCAGCCACCTCCGGCTATGATCAGCGGCCAACGGCACAGATCTTCACCGCGCTCTTCAGCTCGTAACGGAATACCCGCCAGATCCAGCATGAGCAGAACATTGGTGAAAGCCAGTTCATGGGTGATACTGAATCCGACAAGATGGGTATCGGCAAGATTGGTATCGCTTTCCAGCGTAGCCAGCGGAACCTTGCGCTCAACCAGTACCTTCGCCGCGTCACGGCAGGGGGAAAAAACCCGCTCGGCCAGCACGCCGTCCATGGCGTTGAGCTGGCCGTACAGAATTTTCTGTCCAAGGTAAGACATGGCTACTTCGTACAGATCGGGAAAGGCCAATGCACAATGCAGACGGGCCGAAGAGGGATCAGCCTTGACCGTCCCCTCCTCGATGCCAAGATAGCGGCTGGGACGCGGCAAAAGCGCCAGAATTTCCTTCATGATGCCCTTTCTTCGCCGGGCACGCGATACGCGACCGACCGGATTTCGATTTTTCTATGCTGTAATATACGAGGGGACGAAGCAAGCTTCGTCCCCCTGGGGCTACTGAAAAAATGGGAACGCTTACAGGATCAAACCGGAGGAACTTGCGCCCTTGCCGCCTTTAGGATCAAGGCCGCCGGAAGACAGGGTAAGATTGGAGCAGGCCTCAAGGTATTTATCCTGAACATCCTGCGGAACTTTGGAATATTCATACAGAAAATGTTCCTGAGCGATGCTCCCGGTAAAATCCTGCTCGAAGGGATAACCATAGGGCAGGATCATAAGCTGAACCCCCTGTTGAGTGGGGACGGTCTGCATGATCGCCACATCTGTGAGTGCCTTGCCGTCGGCATCGTACTTGCCGATGACCAGCTCACCCGTCACAATTTTGACCAGACGAATATCATAAGCCATGATGAATCTCCTTAATAGATTGTTCGCGAACACTAAAAAGCGCACCGAGCCTTGTCAAGCCGGGAATGGAGAAGGTTCTATGCGGCGGGGGCTCGTTGCTCCAAGCGTGCCGCGGCGCGCGCCTCCGGCGGCCAAGGCGTATCCTCAACATCATTCTACAACAGAGCGATGGAGAAACATGGCTCCCCGGCTCTTCCCGTTCACCCGGCTGAAGTTCTGTTGCTCCCCCACCTCTTGCGTTGTACGGCAGGAAGACCTACTTTGTTTTTCACTCTCCAACGCCCGCCAGGGCCTATCCCGGTGCCGGGTTCCCGGTACGCTACAGGATGATACCATGCTTCTTTTCTCAGAAGAACACAATCGTCCGGCAACGCTTGACGCACTCGAGACCCGCCTCGGGTACCATTTTTCCGACCGGACGCTGCTGGAAACAGCACTGACGCACAGTTCCTGGACCAATGAACGCAAAAATGCCGTCCACAACGAACGGCTGGAATTTCTGGGTGATGCGGTGCTGGAGATATGCGTATCCGAAACGCTGTACACCCGTTACCCACGGGAACGAGAAGGCAGTCTGACCCGTCTGCGCGCCCGTCTGGTGGGAGAAGAAAAACTGGCGGAACTTGCACAGAAACTGGGCCTGGGGGAATGTCTACGCCTGGGTAAAGGAGAGGAAGCCCAAGGCGGAAGAGAACGCCCCGCCCTACTGGCGGACGCTATGGAGGCGGTGATCGGTGCCACGTATCTGGACGGCGGGCAGAACACAGCGAAGGAACTGGTGGCAAAGCTGTTTGAAGGGCAATGGCCTGCCCCGGAAACCACACGCAAGGGCAAAGACTTCAAGACCCGCCTGCAAGAAGCCACTCAGGCGAAATTTCATGCGTTGCCGTCGTATGTCCCTAAGGGAAGCAAAGGGCCGGAGCACGCCCTGATCTTCGAAGTGGAATTATGCCTGCCCAATGGACACTGTCTGACGGCAAAAGGCCCCAGCCTCAAGCGGGCAGAACAGGAAGCCGCTGCTATTGCATTGAAATATCTGGAAGAACAGGAATAAAAATAGTGCAGACATGCCGGGGGGACGATATTTTCCCGACACCAATAAAAAGCCAGACCGAACCCGGGAGGCCAATCCTCCCGGGTCGTGTCTTTGGTCTGCCTCGACCTTTATGATGGCATGATGGTCAATTAGCCACCAATGAGCTGCATGGCCATCTGGGGCAGCGAGTTCGCCTGACTCAACATTGCGACGCCGGATTGCACGAGAATCTGATTACGCACAAAGTTGGTCATTTCGGAAGCGACATCAACGTCGGAAATCTGGGATTCCGCCGACTGCAAGTTTTCAGCCTGGATTTCCAGGTTGGTAATAGTATTTTCAAGCCGGTTTTGCAAGGCGCCAAGGTGCGCACGGATGTTGTCCTTGGAGACAATGGCCGCATTAATGGCCTCAAGCGCGCGTTGAGCATTGCCCTGCGTGGAAATGTCATGTCCAGCCCTTCCGCCGTTGGCGGAACCCAAGCCCAGAGCGGATGCGGTGGAGTTGCCGATTTGGATATAGTAATAGTCTTCAGCGGATTCATTGCCGGAGCCGAAGTGAATTTTCAACTGGCCGGTGGACTTCAACCCTTCGCCGTTATGTGTGCCGGACAAAGAGCCGTCGAGCAACTTAATACCGTTGAAGTCTGTGGCATTGGCGATACGGGTGATTTCCGACGCCATTTGCTGGTATTCGGATTCAATAATCAGACGCTGGGTCGAGTCATAGGTGCCGGTTGCAGCCTGTTCCGCAAGCTCTTTCATACGGATCAGCTTCTCGTCGACGACCTGAAGCGCGCCGTCGGCGGTCTGGATCAGGGAAATACCGTCATTGGCGTTACGGACCCCCTGGTTAAGGGTGCTGATTTCCGCACGCATCAATTCGCGAATAGCAAGACCGGCGGCGTCGTCCGCTGCTGTTTCCACACGAAGACCGGAAGACAGCTTGCGGGTGGAATCGGAAAGTTTACGGTAGTTGGAATTTAGGTGACGAGAGGCGTTCATCGCCATCATGTTGTGGTTGACGACCAAAGACATAATTTTCACCCTCCTTAAGGCGTTTGCATGCCTGTTTTATAGCAATACACATGCCAAAATATGAATATCAAATAATTACAGATAATTACAATTTTACATTTTTTAGTTATTTCAAAAAAACGCCAAATTGCCGACTGTCCCGGCAAATTTTGCATGCTTTTGAGGAAGCACTGAATCAGTGCTTCCTATGGTTCCTGCTCGCGCAGGCCCAAAAGAGTGCGAATAAGGGGAATTCATTTCCTCTGTTAACCGCGCACATTTTGTGCCTTTCCCCAAAATGGCTTGTCATTTTTTGACATAGGGCTGATTAACTCTTTGATTTGATCAGCGGTTCCTTAGACAGGGAAAGAAAGCAAAGCTACTCCGTACGTTACTGTCGGGAACGCCTTGCAATTGCCAGCCATGCACTATAGATATAGAGAAATGAATTCACCGGGGAAACGGTGTTCGGTTTTATTTGTCCGGGTCGGATCGCGTTGGCGCGCTCCGTTCCCTTTTCATACCGTCGCCCGGCATGGAGGGATGCTGGAGACAGTACAAAACGCCGCACGTGTTTTGCAATCCTTTCCGGGACAGGAGTTCCCATGCCCAGCGCGCGCAATCTTGCCCATATCGGCCTTGACGTAGGTTCCACCACCGTCAAGGTCGTCATTTTCAATACGGATGCCGAAGCGATTTATGCCCGTTATCAGCGCCACCTTTCCGATGTGCGCGCGACTGTTGCCCATATGTTGGCCGAAGCCCTGGACTCCGTTCCCTTTCTCACGGACAGTTCCGGAGAAATGGAAGGAGGACAGCCTCTTTTCACGCTCTCACTTACCGGATCGGGCGCCATATCTCTGGCAGAAGAAATGAGTCTGCCCTTCGTCCAGGAGGTTATAGCCTCAGCCTCCAGCATCCGGCGCGTGATTCCGGATGCCGACGTCACCATTGAACTGGGCGGGGAAGACGCCAAAATCACATTTTTCACCGGCGGTGTGGAGCAGCGTATGAATGAAACCTGCGCGGGCGGCACCGGGGCCTTTATTGATCAAATGGCGGCCTTCCTTAATACTGACGCCCAGGGGCTTAACACCCTGGCTGTTAATCATCATCAGCTTTATCCCATCGCGTCCCGCTGCGGCGTATTCGCCAAAACCGACATTCTGCCTCTGCTCAATGAAGGTTGCGCCAAGGAAGATATTGCTGCCTCCATTTTTCAGGCCGTGGTAGATCAGGTTATCGGAGG
>JAEXGX010000272.1 GCA_023450535.1 Pseudomonadota bacterium
GACAGGGGTTCAGAGGAAATAACCTGTACGCCTTCTTTGTGCATGGCTTCCAAAACCTGCAAATAGGTGGCGAGACGCTGAATTGTGGCGCGAGGGATATGTTCGTTCTTCGGGGACGCGTTCATCAAAATTTCCTTGATGGTTTGAAACCTCATCCTCTTTTCCAGAGGACACTTCCCATAGCGCTCAAGAGAGCTTTTGCGGGCAGGAGCATACAACCATCATTGGCAATGGGGAGTGAAATGGGGAAAAGGCGGACAGAAGCATTCTGCCCGCCTCAGAGCCGAAAACGGCTCGGCCTCTTACAGCTTCACGAAAAGAAGAATGAGGTCGACCAGGAGGGCATAGATACAAAGGGATTCTACGAAGGCCAGGCCCAGAATGAGGGACTGGGAGATCTTGCCGCTGGCGTCGGGATTGCGGGCGGTGCCTTCGCAGGCGGCCTTGATGGCCATGCCCTGGCCGATGCCGCAACCGGCGGCGGCAATGGCGATGCCGATGGCCATACCCAGGGCGCTGATGCCCATGCCCACGGAGGGGCCGTCGGCGGCGAAGGCCATGGAAGCCATAGCGACCATCATCACGGTGCTCAGAGCGGTAACGACGAGTTTACGCATGTCGAACTCCTAATCTTGGATTATATTGTTGGGCCCGAAGGCCATTCCCCCGGATGGATTCCGCCTAGTGCGCGTGTTCTACAGCGCCTTGCAGATAAATCATGGTCAGGATGAACAGAATAAAGGCCTGCAAGGTCTTGCCGAGCAGGAAGAGGAAATACAGAGGCACAGTGCCGAACAGCACACCCACAAAAACGCTGGCGCCAAAGCTGAAGAAAATGAGCAGCGTCATTTCTTCGCCAAAAATGTTGCCGAAAAGACGCAGCGACATGGATAGCGGTCTGGCCAGATGGGAAATGATTTCAATGGGGAACATCAGCGGCACCAGAGCTTTGTTGGACCCGGTGAAATGCTTGACGTAATGCGGCCCCCATTGCTTGAGGCCCACGTAGTTGTAATAAATAAAGACGCACAGTGCTACGGACACGGTGGTGTTCAGGTTGGCGGTGGGGGCGTCGAACCCGGGCACAAGGCCCAAAAGGTTCATGGCGAAAATATAGATGAAAATGCCGCACAACAACGGGACGAACCGGCGGCCCTTTTCTCCCATGTTGTCGATGATGAATGTTTCCAACCCGCCGACCAGAGCCTCAAAAAAAGTCTGGAGTTTGCCCGGCTTGTTCTGGCTGATGCGGCTACGCAGTACAAGACCAGTCACCGTGAGCAGGAACATGCCAACCCAGGTGAAAAAAACGTATTTGAAATCCACACTACTGCCGCCGATGCTCAGATGATCCATGTTGAACACGGTGGAGAGCAAAAGCGGTTCGGGCAATCCTGCTGCTGCCATGAGGGAGCCTCCTGAAAAGCTGGGGTCTTGCAGCGTCGCGGAGCCGATTTTCAGCGCTTGGCGCGTGCATTCCGGAAGAGAAGTATCACCGGAATGACGAGCACGACGACGGAAAGGCCCGCCAGCAATGAAAAAATATCGGCTTCGTAGACAACTAGAGCAACGTACAACAAAATTCCGGTGATGAAAAGCCTCAAATTCGATCGCAGGAGCTGCCCTGTAAAAAAAGATTTACGATCGTTCTCTCCCGAACCTTCCTGAGTGGCGCGCGGCAGGCGGTGCAGGACGAAGTGCGACAAGGTGTAAAAATTCCAGGCCGCGAGCACAGCTCCGAATCCGGCCCAGAAAAGTTTGGTGGATACGGGCAGAAAAATTGTGCCGACAACGATCAGAACTGTGGCGACCAAAATGGTCAGACGCACCGCATCACGCGCAAGCCCCTGCGGGAAGCCTTTTTTCCACAGCACTCCTTCCAGATGTTCGTTCAGGCGGGTCAGGTGGCGTGAAATCATGATATTCTCCCCGGCTCTTCGCCGTGTTTCCGGTTCGGGTCCGCATCGTTCGGCACGGTGGCGCTGCCGGGTATTGCACTTTCTTCTTTCAGCTCGTGCTCGAGTTTGGTGTAGGTTTCCCATGCTTTCTCGATATCGTCGTCGGCAAGGGGGGAGGCCGGGGAGGGAGCGGAGCGTTTTCGGTATTCGCCGTGTTCATCGCTGTCCGGTTCATCCGAATGTTCTTCAGGGAGAAGCGGGCGCTTGGGAACGCTGGGGTTCCGCCGTCCTTCTCCGTTCAGTGTCGATTCGGTACGGGCTGCCTGCTCGGCTGCTCGTGCCGCGTCAAGTTCCGCCTGACCGCGTTCAAGACGTTTGGCGTCGGTCCATACATTGCGAAAACCCGCCACGATGCCAAGCACGATGCCGATGCCGAAACCCACGGGCCAGGAGCCGAGCCAGCGGTCGATAAGCCAGCCGAGGCCGCCGCCTACCAGAGGGCCGGAAATCATATGCATGCCCATGGTGCTGGCGATGCCAAGCAAGCCAAACATGGAACCGGGGCGGGCGGGAGAAGGGAGGGAATTCTTTTTTTCTGACATGATTGATTATGGTTGGAGTTATGAGGCGTCCATGCTAAATATCGCCCAGCAACGACAGCGTCAACACGCCGCCGGCCGGGTAAAGCCCGGACATTCATTCACCATTTCGAGCGCGAATCGCGTCTGGAGAGCTTCATGCCCATCAAAAATGGCGATACCGTAGTTGTGCATTACGTGGGAACCCTTGCTGACGGCAGTGAATTTGACCGTTCTGCGGAAGGACATCCGCTGAGCTTCCAACAGGGAGCAGGGCAGATGATTCCCGGCTTTGAAAAGGCTGTGGAAGGCAGGGAAAAGGGCGAGCAGTTCTCCGTGACTATTCCCGCCGACGAAGCCTATGGCCCCGTGCATGAAGAGTACCGCTTCACAGTGGACCCCGCGAATTTTCCTCCTCATGTCACTCCTGCCGTGGGGCAGCGGTTGCATCTTGCCTCGGATCAGGGAGAACTGGAAGTGGTTGTGGCCGCCGTTGAAGAAGACGGCGTGCTGCTTGACGCCAATCATCCGCTGGCAGGGCAGGATCTGACCTTTGCCCTGACTATTGTGGATGTTCGCTGAATCAGGACGGATACGCTCTGAAAAGAACCGATCGCCGTCCACTCCGCGCCAGAGCAATTCACGAATTGCTCTGGCGCCTGGGAGAGAATGTGTGCCTTTCAACTTTGAAATGATACATTCAAAGTTGGCCAGGCCTGCCGTTGGACGGCGGAGCTTTATAGCAAAGCGGCTTTGCGCTGCTACCTTGTGTATGGAGATATGACCATGAGTGACCTTAACGCCCGCAGCAAGGCCCTGTTTGCCATTGCCGGCCTGACGTCCAGTCCGGCAGAGGCCCCGGCACCGATTCCCGCCGGAACCGTGGAAGGCCCGCTGGAAACCTTCGGTTCCAACGTTTTTGACGATAAGGCCATGCGTCGCCATTTGCCCAAGGCCGTGTACCGCTCCTTGCGAAAGACCATGGATCACGGGGAACGGCTCGATCCTGAAGTCGCCGATGTGGTGGCCAACGCCATGAAAGACTGGGCCATGGAAAGGGGGGCGACGCATTATACCCATGTATTCTATCCTCTGACGGGTTTGACGGCGGAAAAGCATGACAGTTTTCTTTCTCCTGACGGAAATGGAGGCGTGATCGCCGCCTTCAGCGGCAGTACTCTGGTCAAGGGTGAGGCCGACGGCTCCAGTTTGCCTTCGGGGGGCTTGCGCTCTACCTTTGAAGCGCGGGGCTATACAGCCTGGGATGTGACCAGTCCGGCCTACCTGATGGAAAGTTCGGGCGGCGTAGTGCTGTGTATTCCCACGGTCTTTCTCTCCTGGACGGGGTTTGCTCTGGATAAGAAGACTCCGTTGTTGCGCTCCGGTCAGGCCCTCAGCAAACAGGCCCTGCGTGTGCTCAGACTGTTTGGTGTGGAAAGCTCTCTGCCAGTGTTTTCCAACGGAGGCCTGGAGCAGGAATATTTTCTCATCGACAAGCATTTTGTCACTGCGCGGCCCGACCTGCTCATTGCCGGACGGACGCTGTTCGGAGCCCGTCCGCCCAAAGGGCAGGAGTTCAATGATCAGTATTACGGTGTTATCCCCAGCCGCGTCCTGGCATTCATGAACGATGTGGAGCGGGATTTGTACCGCCTGGGCGTGCCTGTACAGACCAGACATAACGAGGCCGCGCCCAGTCAGTATGAAATCGCGCCCGTGTTTGAACTGTCCAATCTGGCCAGCGACCACAACCAACTGATCATGACCGTTCTGCGCAAGAAGGCCCGCAAGCACGGGTTGACCTGCCTGCTGCACGAGAAGCCTTTTCACGGCATAAATGGTTCAGGCAAGCACATCAATTATTCTATGGGCAACGCGGAGTTGGGAAACCTGTTCGACCCCGGTGAAACGCCGCATGAAAACGCCCAGTTCCTTGTGTTTCTCTGCGCGGTGATCCGCGCCCTGCACAAACACGCGGGTTTCCTGCGCGCTTCAGTGGCCACGGCCTCCAACGACCTCCGGCTTGGCGCGCACGAAGCCCCTCCAGCCGTGATGTCCCTGTTTCTCGGAGATCAGCTTACCGACGTGCTGGAACAGTTCCGCGTGGGGCAGGTCAAGGGCGCGAAGAAAAAGCGCATGATGAATGTGGGGGTGGATACCCTGCCGCCCTTGCCTGCGGACCCCGGCGACCGCAACCGCACCAGCCCTTTTGCTTTTGTGGGCAACCGCTTTGAGTTCCGCGCACTTGGGTCGGCGTCTTCCGCTGCGGGAGTCTTGGTTGTGCTCAATGCTATGATGGCGGAATCCCTGGATTTTGCGGCTACATTTCTGGAAAAGCGTGTGGCGGGTGATCCTTCCCGGCTCGGACAGGCCGTGCGGGAACTGATTGAGGAAGTGATGGAAGAGCACAGCGCCGTGATTTTTAACGGCGATGGTTATTCCGAAATCTGGCAGCGTGAGGCTGAACGCCGGGGACTGCCTGCCTATCCTGCCACGCCGGATGCCCTGCCCCGCTTCACGGATTCTGAAGTGGTGTCCATGTGCGAGCGCTACGGTATCTTCTCCCGGCAGGAACTTAAAGCCCGCCAGGACATCTATTTGGAACTGTATGTCAAAACCGTGCGCACGGAAGTCAATCTTGCCCTGCGTATGGCCCGCACCCAGATTTACCCCGCCGTCAGCCGGTATCAGAAAGAACTGTCCGATTCCGCCAGGAATACGCAGGAACTCGGCCTCAAGCCCGAGTTTTCCGTGCTGAAGGAAATTTCCGCCGGGCTTGTGAATCTGGACAAGGCCATTCGCTCACTAGAGAAATTGCGCGATGCCGCTCCCAAGAAAAGCGTGCAGGAAGAGGCGCGTTACTGCCAGATGAAGATGCTGCCTTCCATGCAGGCCTTGCGCGAGGTGGTGGACGGGTTGGAAATGATCGTGGCCGACGACCTTTGGCCACTGCCCAGCTACCAGGAAATGCTGTTTATGAAATAGCTCACTCCAATCCCAGCATAAACATACTGGAAAAGGTTAAACTGCACCTTTCTTTTTCAAACCGGGGCTTGGGAATAGTATTCCCAAGCCCCGGTTTGAAAAAGCGTTTGAGGGAGTTCCTCACCTCCTCAAACGCCCCTTTGGCACCTGCCCGATGAAGGGCTTGCCCGTCATTTCCCTTTGCCGCAAAGCGGCTTTGGGAAACAGAGAGCAACGCGGGCGTAATACGCTCTGCCCCCCCCAAAAAAAAATATTACACTATGTTATAATTGTGGGGGGCCGGGGGAGATTATCTCCCCCGGTGGGGTACTGGGCAAAGCCCCGGTTTAGTGTTTGAAGTCTCCCGACCGGCATTTCCAACCGGCGGCCCGCAGGGGAAGAGGAACAAACTGCGGAGCAGAGGGCCAATGTGCGTGTCTTTGAATGGCCGGGAGACGGGGTGAAAACTAGCCAGCTCTTGAGAAGAATACGGTAATATCCTGACGACCGAGTACTCTGGCGCGAACTTCCTCTTCCGGCAGGGTGTTCCAGTGGGCCTTGTTGGAATAGTAGAAAGCAAGGCCCAGAGCGACCCATACGCCCAGACAGGTAAAGGGGGCCGCTCCGATACGGGCCGGAGAGCCGGGAACCAGGAGAAGAAGGATACACATGATGGCGGTGATGGTACCGACGCCGCAGCAGAAGAGTTTCATTTTTTTGCCGTCGACCTGGTTTTGCCCCAAGATGACGCGGCGTGCGGCCAGGCAGGTGAAAAGATAGCCGATCCCTGTGCCTACAGAACTCATATCTACAGTCCACGCCACAGCGGAACGTCCGGCAAAGGGCGTAAGCAGGGCGATGGTCATGGTAAACAGAATGGCCTTGTACGGAGTGCGGTACTTGGGATGGATATCGCCGAACCACGAAGGCAGGATACTACTGCGCGCCATGCTGAG
>JAEXGX010000010.1 GCA_023450535.1 Pseudomonadota bacterium
CATGGCTTTCATGCCTTCACCAAGCAAAGGAGTCACGGCCTTTTCCACAATTTCATGCAGTTCTTCCTCTGTGAGAGCCTGAGGGAGATACTCGCGCAACACGGTAAGTTCAGCAGCTTCCTGTTCCGCAAGATCAGGGCGATTTGCCGCAGTGTATTGTTCAATAGAGTCCTGCCGCTGTTTGGCCTGTTTGAGCAACACGTCCATATAGTCGGCATCCGTGAGAGGACGCATAAGTTCAACCTGCAAATTTTTTGCCGCAGTTTTTAACAGGCGCAGGGTGCCCAGACGCACTTTGTCTTTTGCTTTGTAAGCATCAAGATAATCTTTCTCTATTTTTTCCGCAGTGCTCATGTGCGTTCTCCTGAAGGGGGGCTATGATAAAAGGAGCCGGAAACCGTTCCTTGTGGCCCGATTTCCGGCTTGCTGGCCTGGCTTGCGAATCGGTTGATAATTCAACAAGCTGGAGCGGGGTATGCATTTATCCCATGTTGATCTTGCGCATTTTCTTCAGCAGACGCTTGCGAGCGGCAGCCTTTTTCTTCTTGCGCATAACGCTGGGCTTTTCGTAGTGCTGACGCTTCTTCATTTCAGAAAGAATGCCAGCCTTTTCCACCTGCTTCTTGAAACGACGCAGGGCGATGTCGAAGTTATATTCATCTTCGGTAAGAAACACTCCGGGCACAGAAATCACCACCTTTTTGCAATATCGATTTCCCGAAGGAAACCATGGTGCCGCAACGAGTGTATCGTTACGACGTCAGGTTCGGAAGTGGTCGCGAACCAAGCTGGAAGGCAGGGGACGCATGTTCCGAAACCGGCGGCATACACCGCAATTCTTCCCCGTCGTACACATCCGAATGTTACGGAAAGACAAACGAGAGGCCGCCTGAATGACTAGCCTGTACCGAACGACAAACAATATGGCAAAAAAAAAAAAAAAGGCAAGTTAACACGTCCTCTGCAGGCGGGTTAACTTGCCTTTAAAAACGCGGAACTGCGAAAAAAACCCAAAAATTTCAATATTGGGAAATATTAAGCTGTTCCATGAAGTTTTTCAGGAAAGTCCGCTTTACTTGAAATTATGGCAAAAGGAGGGTATTTCGTCGCCAAGCGATAATTCCAAAATAAACCGGCTCAGTGATGCGTATCCGGATTTTTGGCGTCACGCATAGCTCGCATGAAAACGATGCCCAGTCCACACCCCAGTACGAGCAGAACAGTATAAAGCACACCAAAAAAGATGGCGTAATCCGGGCTCCACAAGGGAAGATCCCACGGGAAGGGACTATGACCATTTTCTCCAGGCAGTAACATGATGCCTCCTTGCAAAAAACGCGCAACTCTTCAGATTGAGCCTGTTTGGTTAACAGAGTCTATTGTACAGCATTTTTAAGAGTTTTGCCAACCCGGAATTTCACCACATTGGCAGCGGGAATTTCGATCTGAGAACCCGTGCGGGGGTTGCGGCCGGTACGGGCTTCGCGCTTTTCCACCACAAGGGATCCGAAACCAGTAAGCGTCAGCTTGCCTTCTTCTACCAGAGTTTCTTCAATAGCGGTCAGAACGGCGTTCAGGGTACGTTCGGCAGAAGCCTTGTTCAGGTCAGCCTTTTCAGCTATTTTCGCGACGAGTTCAGCTTTGGTCATGTGATGCTCCTTAAGGAAGCTCAGGTTGTGGCTCGTCCCGAGCGGGCTTGCCGCATGACGGACTTGCCGTTTTTTGCGCCTATGGTGCGCTTTACATGCTCTTGGGAAAAGCATGTTTTAGAAGTGCCGTCAAGTACAAAAAAGCCGCAAAGCAAGGCTTTGGAACTCTTTGGGGGTCAGAGTCTCCGGGCGACGGGTGGGAGCGATACCGACTTTTTCCAATGAGGACAATACGTTTTCCACAGGAAAGCGTGTGCGCAGAAGGCTTTGCATCTGTTTGCGGCGCTGCTGGAAACAGATTTTGAGCAGTGCGGAAAGCCCTGTGGGGTCTTGAGGAAAATCATCTCTCGGCAGGGGGGTCAGCGTGATAACGGCGGAATCTACTTTGGGTGGAGGGGAGAAGGAACCGGGTCTGACCAGGAAGCCTTTGCGCGGTGTGGTGAAGCTCTGGATCCAGGCAGAAAGGGCACCGTAGGTTTTTCCACCCGGTGCGGCCAGAATACGATCTGCTACTTCTTTCTGAATCATGAATACGGCACGCACATATCCCGGAGTACGAGAAACAATGTCCCACATCAGAGGGGAGGCAACATTGTACGGTAGGTTTCCGACAATTTTGCACGGCCCGATGAGTTTTTCCCAGGGATAGGCCAACGCGTCCCCATGTATGACTTCCAGCCCCTGCCTCGGTATAGCGGTGTGAAGGGCTGCAAAACGGTCATCTTTTTCTAACAGGGTCAGGCTGGCGCAGGAGCTTTCCCGTAGAATTCCGGTCAATGCCCCCGGCCCGGGGCCGATTTCCAGCACATGGTCGCCTTCTTCAATGTCTAACATGTCGCCAATACGACGTACGGCAGATTCATCACGGAGAAAGTGCTGCCCCAGACTTTTCTTGGCTGACAGTTCGTTCATGTTCTAGAGGGAGTCATAGGTTTCAAAGCGCAGTACAAGGCCAGCGCGTCCTTGGGTGGCGGAGCGCAGATCCGTGGTAAATCCGAAAAGTTTACGCATGGGGGCTATACCTTCAATGGTTTTGAAACCAGCCCGTTCTGACAGATGTTCCACGCGGCCTCCTCGTGTGTTGAAAAGGCTGATGGCGTTGCCGAGAAAATCGTCTGGCACGCTGATTTCCACGCGCATAATCGGCTCCAGAGTCAGACTTTTTCCTTTTTCCAGTGCATCACGCATGGCTATGCCTGCCGCCATATGACATCCCGCCGGAGTCGTCCGGCCTTCTTCTCTGCCGATACGGGTGACAAGGACTTCGACATCCTGAACCGGGTATCCCGTGAC
>JAEXGX010000017.1 GCA_023450535.1 Pseudomonadota bacterium
GCCATAGATAACGCCTGCCGCACCCTGCGATCGGCGAACAAAGGGCTTTTCAGATTAAAGCCCAGATATGTATACCCGGCAGAGAGGTATTTGTACTTTTTCCAGTTCCTTTCCCATTCGGGGCCGACTGTCTGGCGCAAATACTGTTGCGGGGTCAGGCCGAGAAAGTCTATTTTCCCGGCCTTGGCTTCCAGAAAGATGGTCGAAAGATCGGGAATAATGCGATAGACAACCTCGTCAAGGTACGGACGCCCCTTGAAATACAGCTCGTTGGCTTCCAGAGTGATACGACTGCCGCTTTCCCACGCTTTCAGTTTGAACGGCCCTGCCCCCACCGGATTACGCGCAAAAGGCGTAGTGACAATATCCTGCCCTTCCAGAATGTGTTTGGGCAAAATGGGGTGCATCCAGGTTATGGCGGCACGGGCATACGGGACTTCGTAGCGCACTTCAAACGACAGCGGCCCGGTCTGCCGGTATTCCTTAATGTTGAGAAAATCTGCCGCATACGCCGTGGGCGTTTTGGGGTCGGTCATCAAAGTATAGGTAAAGGTCACGTCATCCGCTGTAAGTGGAGTACCGTCCTGCCATTTCAGCCCGTCCCGCAATCGGAAGCGCATGAAGCATCCATCGTCGGAAACTTCCCACTCCTCGGCAGCGAGCTTCACAATTTGCAAATTTTTGTCATACTCAAGCGGAGCCGTGTACAAAAGCCCCGCAACTTCCTGCGAAGCGGAATCTGAGGCGAGATAGGGGATCAAGTTAGAAGGCTCCCCGATGCTGCCCATGAGGATGCGGCCGCCATACGCTGGCTGCTCCTTCATTTCGTCTCCCTCTGCTGCGCAGGCAGGGGAAAAGGTGCACACGTGCAAAATGCACAAGGGAAAGAGCAACAAGAGGCCCAATGCTTTGAGGGCGCGGAAAAGAAAAATATGCATAAAATGTTCATAGCATAGTTCAAACCCCTTGAAAACCACCGCCATGTGTACTAGTCTACAATAATTGTAGTATTTAAGGCTCTCAACTCAAGGGCTTCTCTACTCACCCGTAACCCTCGCCGTAATTGAGGTTTTTTGTTATGAATCGCAGAGAGGAAACAGCCGCTCGCGGCCTGACACAAAAATATATCGACAGCACGCTGCCGGAATATATTGCCGATTTCGGGCGGGAAATTCTGGCCGATGGCGGCGTCGGAAAATTTACTCTGCGCGAGGAAGGAGAACACTGGACTGCGGAAGGCACGGTTCAGGGAGAAGATTTCCAAGCATACAAGCCCGTGCTGACCATCAACTTCCGGGATCAGCGTGTGGATGGCGCCTGCAACTGCATGGAAGCCTTCAACGGCCCATGCCGTCATATCGCGGCGGTTGCACTGAAACTCGTCTCCTCCCTGGCGACTTCCGAAGGGGACGCTGGAGAGGAAGCCAAGCCTAAAAGTGAATGGCGGCATAGCTTCCGTAATTTTTTCAGCGGCACTTTTGAACCCGAAACCGGGCGCCACTATTTTCTTTTCCGCTTTTACCCGGAACCTGGCCGTCTTTCTGTCGCGTTTTTCAGAGCGCGCCAGAATAAAACAGGGCTCTCCTCGGTGCGGCAGGAAATCACGCTCGATCACATTTTACGCAACCCGGAGTGGTGCGAGCATTCCCCGGAATTACCTCAGGTTGTCCGCCAAATTGCGCAATACCTGGACTATTACGGTCACCGGGTGGAAATCCCCGACGGATTGCTGTCCTGGTTCTTCTGGGCAATCCGCAACGAGGATTATCTGTACTGGCAGGATACCGAAATTCCCTGCCGTATAGAAAGCTCGCCCATGGCCCTCAAGCTCAGACCCACTCTTGACGAAGAGGGACTGCGTTTTGACGTGATGCTTCAGCGTGAAGGCAAACAACCCTTTTCCATTGTGGACGACGACAGCGACGACGATGAAACCGGCGCTACGCGTCGGGAATGTGCGACTTTTCACGGCCAGATGCCCCTGTGGGTATGCTGGAACCAGGGATTTTACCCGGTACAGACCTGCCTGCACCATGAAGTCATCCAGTCTCTAGTGCACAATGGCCCGCTGGTGCCGCAGGAAGATATTTCAGAATTTCTTGATCGGGTCTGGACCCGCCTGCCCTCCTCCGAGCTGTACGAGCAGGACGAATTCCTCAAGATCATGGAACCTGCCTTCCAGCCCGCTACCTATAATCCCAAGCTGTTCCTCGACGAGGAAGGCAGCCTGCTCACGCTGGAAGTGCAGAACATTTACGAAACCGTGCACGGGGAATTCACCCTGCCCGGCCCAAACCCCGATTTCCAGACAGGCAGTTATATCTTTGAAAATAAAACCTTCCTGATCCGCAGGGATCAGAAAGAAGAGTCTGCTCTGATTAGCCAGCTTGCGGACATGCGCTTCCAGCCCCGCAGCACCAAGCTCTGGTTTATGGAGCCGGAAGAAGCCATTGCCTTCCTGCTGGATTCCTACCCCACACTTGTGGAGAACTGGCGCGTCTACGGCGAGGCGACCCTTTCCCGTTACAAGGTGCGCGCTTCTTCGCCCGTGGTCAATGCCAACATCGAAAGCAACGAAAAAGACAAATGGTTCTCTCTGGACATTCAGGTGGAATACGACGGCCAGAGCCTTCCACTGGAACGTATCTGGAAAGCCTGGCTCAAGGGCAAGCGTTATGTGCAGCTCAAGGACGGTTCCTACGCGAGCCTGCCGGAATCCTGGTTGGAGAAACTGGCGCACAAACTCAAGGTACTCGGTCTTGACCCGGCCAAACCTCCTAAGCGCCAGTTCAAGCAGTATGAAGCCCCGGTGCTGGACAGCTTGCTGGAAGATCTCCCCGCCGCCCAGGAGGATTCCTTCTGGAGCAAGTTGCGGGAAAGTATCCGCAACTTCCAGGAAGTCAAACAAGTTGCCATGCCCAAGGGCCTGGCGGCAGAACTGCGTCCCTATCAGTTGCAGGGCGTTTCCTACCTCAACTTCCTCAACGAATACGGTTTTGGTGGCATTCTCGCCGACGAAATGGGCCTGGGCAAAACCATCCAGACGCTGGCCTTCATCCAACATATGGTCAATCATGGCGCTACGGGTCCCAACCTGATTGTCGTGCCCACTTCGGTACTTCCCAACTGGGATCGTGAAGCGTCCAAATTCGTGCCGGATCTTTCCCGCGTCATTGTCTATGGCACACGACGGGAAAATATTTTCCGCAAAATAGCGGACGCGGATCTGGTCATCACCACCTACGCCCTGCTGCGCCGCGACCTCGAAGAACTGGAGCAGCATAATTTCAACGCGATTATTCTGGATGAAGCCCAGAACATCAAGAACCCGAATACCATTACCGCCCGCTCGGTGCGCAACATCCATGCGGGTATGAAGCTGTGCCTTTCCGGTACGCCTATTGAAAACAACCTGTTTGAACTGTGGAGCCTGTTTGAATTTCTCATGCCCGGTTTTCTCGGTTCCCAACATGCCTTCCAACGCGGCGTGATCAAGCCGATTAAGGAAGGGGATGCCGAAACTCTGGAATACCTGCGCTCGCGCGTCAAACCCTTTATCTTGCGCCGTACCAAGGCCGAAGTGGTCAAGGACCTGCCGCCCAAGATCGAAAGCGTCACCTACTGCGCACTGGCAGAGGAACAGGCGGAACTTTACGCGGCTCTGGCGCGCAAACTGCGCGATCAGGTGCTGGCCGACGTGGCCGAAAAGGGCATGGCCAAAAGCCAGATGTCCATTCTGGACGCCTTGCTCAAGCTCCGCCAGATCTGCTGCCACCCCAAACTGCTCAAGATGGACATGCCCGGTTTCAATGCCAACATGGTCTCCGGTAAATTTGAAGCTTTCAAAGACATGATTCTCGATATCGTGGAAGAAGGGCACAAGGTGCTGGTCTTCTCCCAGTTTGTGCAAATGCTCCAGCAGATTCGCGGCTGGCTCCAGATGACGGATATTCCTTTCTGTTATCTCGATGGCTCCAGCAAGGACCGTCTGGAGCAGGTAGATCGCTTCAACAACAGCCCGGAAATTCCCATATTCCTCATCTCGCTCAAAGCGGGTGGAACGGGTCTCAACCTCACCAGCGCGGACTACGTCATCCACTACGACCCGTGGTGGAACCCTGCAGTGGAAAGCCAGGCCACCGACCGCGCCCACCGTATTGGACAGGCTCGTCAGGTGTTCTCCTACAAGCTGATTTGTCAGAATACCGTGGAAGAAAAAATCCTCAAGCTTCAGGATATGAAGCGCGGCGTGGCCGAGGCCGTCATCCCCGGCCAAGATTCGTGGAAGTCTCTGACCCGCGAAGATCTGGAAATGCTCTTCGAGGTTTAATGCCGCCCTCCGTAACGCATTCTAACATTGAAATGCGCTACGGAGGCGCCAGAATCGCACAAAGAATAAGGCTC
>JAEXGX010000019.1 GCA_023450535.1 Pseudomonadota bacterium
GCGGCAAGAGTCTGGATGACGGCGCGGCCGAAGACACGGAATGGATGAGGGCGCAAGGGCATGAATTCTACGACCTCTCCGAACAGGATCACGCCGACATGCTTGTCAAGCTGGAGCCTTTCGCGGAAAGATGGCGCACCGAAACCTGCCGGGGGATGGAGCCTGCGGTGGTGGACAAGGTTCTGAAGTTCACCCGGGAGCGTAGCAAGTACCATACGGAACAGCTCAAGGCCGGAGCCTACAAGTAGGCGCGGATCTTTACCTAAAAAACTTGACGCCGCCCGTGCAAAACACGGGCGGCGTTTTTAGCAGATACCCCCCAAGGGAAGGTACGCAAATTAAAATCAGCAGTTACAATCTGCCGCAATACCGGAAATAGTCGTGTTGTACTGGAGTTGCTTGAACGTTTCTTCCGGAATGTTCAGTTCCTCAAGGTCTTCATAACTCTGGAAACTGCCCAGCTGATCCCGCAAGTCCATGATCTTTTTTGCCGTTTCCAGATCCACAGATCCGGTAGCGACCAGTTGCTCCGCACTTACCGGATTGAGTTCCAGGCGTTCGGTCACCTCTTCACGGTCGGACATGGCTACGGCCTGATCAGGCAGACAGAGGGAAGCGGCGGGAAACGCAAGCGACAAGGCCAACAGGCAGGAAAACAGATTTTTTTTCATCAAAATTTCCTTTACGATTTGAACCCTCCCCCTTCATGGGGAACGCATGGGAAGATATTCACCCATGTTTATGTCCGGGGTATGAAGCAGGTGTAATTTTTTGTAAATTTTTATGTACAACGGTCATGCCCGGCAGGGTGAACGTATGTTCCCGTAAAGCCCGGTTCAGCACGCCTTTCCCGCCGGGGGCGAAGGGAAGAATAAGCGGACGGAAAAACCCGGAGATTCGTTAGCACAGCGCATCTCCCCCCACACTGTTCCATTGCGCTTTTGACAATGGCCAGCCCCAGCCCCGAACCGCCGGGGCGGTTGAGCTGGGCCGCCGCTCCCCGGAAAAAGGGCTGCGTCAGTGAGGGCAGTTCCGATTCTTCCACGCCGTCGCCGTAGTCGCGCACGCGGACCTCAACTCCGTTCCGCTCCGGCTCAAAGCGGGCGGAAAGCTCCACCGGGCCTTTATTTCCCGCGTAGGCAACGGCGTTGCGCAACACATTGCCGATCGCCCGCCCCATGCAACTGCGATCCCCCCACAGACGCAAGCCCTCCGGCACGTCTACCTGAACGTCTGGCTGAACGTCCGACTGAATATCGCCCTCCGGCATGTTTCCGCTCAACAGCTCGGCCAGCAGAGGCAGAAGTTCGCAGCATTCCTTTTTCACCGGCAAAGGGGCGGACTGCTCCCGCAAAAAGGCCAGCACGTCGTCAGTGAGCAGCGCCAACTGTTCCAGTTCCTGCGTGACCTGCACCACGCGCTGCCGGGTTTCGCCCTGTGTAGTTTCCTCCAGCAAATCCAGCCCCAGCCTGCATCGTGACAGAGGGGTATTCAGTTCATGGGCGATGTGCCGGATGAACTGACGCTGCCCGGCTACCTGCTGGGTCAGTTTGCGCGTCATGGCGTCGAGCGAACGCGCCAGACGCCCGAGTTCATCCCCACGCTTCGTCGCCATGTCTGGAAGCGGGCCGCGCCTGTCCGTCCCGGGGTCGGCCACAACCCCTTCGGCATAGTCCGCCATGCGCAGAACAGGCCGCACGATATGCCGGACAAAGGGTAGCCAGAACAGGGCGGATACTGCGACGACTCCGAGAAACGCCATGATTCCTGCCCGGACGTTGAAAAACAGGCCGTTCCCGCTGAACGAGGGGGATTCCACCGCAAGGAGCAGGTAATGGGGCACCCGGTTCTGGTCCGGCACAAAAAGCGTACGCCCGAACCAGTAGGCCGAAGGTTCCCCGGCCCGCATGAAAATGGCGGGCGGAGTCGGCGGCAGGCCAAGTTCCACGCCCTGCCCTTCCTGCACTTCCAGCTTCTGGCCGCCTTGGGAAAACACCTGCACGGGGTCCGTGCACAGCGTAAAGGGTGTGCGGGGAATGCTCAGCGCGGCCTGCATCATCCGGATGGGCAGGTAGCCGTCCGTAAAGAATTCCCCCTCGCCGTCCAGGCTCACCAGATGAAATTTCAATGCTCCGGGTTTGTCGTACTGCCCGACGATGTCTCCCCATTCTTCGCTGGGGCGGTACTGCATGTTCGTGCTGACCAGCCGGAACGCATCTTCCACGTTCGAGCTGAACAGTGCGTTAGGCATGACGCCGTCTTTGCTGCCGAACACCACGGCTCCGGCAAGAAGCAGCGTGACGGAAACGAACAACGACAGCGTGAAAAAGAGCCACACCACCATTTTGGAATAAAGACTGCCGTTCAGCATGGATGCCTGTCTGCAACGCACCGGAGTATTATTTAATCACGGAATACCCGAGGCCCCGCCATGTCCGGATATAACGCGGGGTGTGGGAACTGTCGCCGAGCTTGTGACGCAACGATGCAACGCGCACATCGATGGAGCGATCGCTCTTGTCGTAATCACGCTCCACGGAACAGGCCATAAGATGCTCGCGAGTGAAAATCCTGCCGGGTTCTGCGGCCAGCGTAAACAGAAGCTGAAATTCTGCTGTGGTCAGGTTTACGGCTTCTCCGTTCAGGAATACTTCCTTGGTACCGTCGTGCAGCTCCAGTTCCCGGACGCGCAGGACATCCTGTCCGGAAACGAACCGCCGTTCCCTGCCGCCTGGCGACACCCGGCGGCGCAACACCGCACGGATGCGGGCCAGCAGCTCGCGGGAGGAAAAGGTCTTGGGCACATAGTCGTCCGCGCCCATTTCCAGCGTGGCTATGCGGTCTGCCTCTTCGTTGTGCGCGGAAAGGATGACCACCGGGGCATCACTCTCGGCGCGCAGTCTGCGCAAGACTTCAATACCGTTGATGTCGGGCAGAAAAATATCCAGCAGCACCAGCGCGAAATTGCCCTCCCGCAGGGCGTCCAGCCCGCTATGCCCATTGTGCGCGCAACGGATGTCGAACGCGTGCAGCTTCAGATAGTTGCTCATGAGTTCGCAGAATTTAAGATCATCGTCGATGAGCAGAATTTCTGTCTCCTGCCGCCCCGTTTCCGTCATGATTTCCCCCTCCCTATCTTTCAGTATTAATATACCTTATTCTTATTTTCACGAGATCACAAAAAAAGTCCAGTTCCGATCTGTGCACATAACGCGCCACTCACAAATTCTTACAAATTTTAACATTCAGGTGATATCCGTGTCATACTCCCCACCTAGAACGGAGCTGTCCGGCCTCCTGTTTTCGAGGGGGTGTGAAACTTTTTCAAGGAGAATGTCATGTTCAAACAGTTGTGGAAACTGGCCATGCCCGCCGCCCTGCTGCTGGCGGCCCCAGTGCCCGGGCATGCGGCGGAAACTCCCCAGCAGTGGGAGCTGGTGAGTCCCAAGGGCGTGCAGCACATCGAACCCGCGAATGTGCTGCCCCACGACATGGATCTGAACGGCAAGACCGTGGTACTGCGCTGGAACGGAAAACCCAACGGCGATAATGTTCTACACCATCTGGCAGAGCTGCTGAACCGGAAGTACAAGGACATCAGGGTCATCAAATCCTGGGAAGTGGACAGAAACGCCAGCATGGGCGGTACAGATCGCGCGGCGTTCGGCGGCACGGACGGCGTTGCCGATCTGATCGGTAAAATGGGGCCGGATCTGGTCATCGCCTCCCAAGGCGACTGAGGGGGCTGCACCTCATGGCTGGTAGTTGACCAGCTCGCACTTGAAAAAAGAGGCATTCCCACCGTCACCATCGTCTCCAGCGAGTTTGAAAACCTGGCTCGCAATACTTATGCCAGCATGGGCGCGCCCGATATGGCCCTGGCTGTTCTTCCCCATCCCTTTGGCGGGCTTTCCGTGGAGGAAATTAACGCCAAGGTGGATACGGGCTTCGACGATATCGTTTCTCTTGCCCAAAAATGGACGCCTTCCAAGCGTAGCGCGGACAGCCAGACAAAAACTCCCTACCCGGCTCCGCGCTTTAAATTCACCGGCTCGGAACCGGAAGTATCCCAGCTCTACTACAAGAGAAAATGGACTGATGGACTGCCCATCGTAGCGCCCACCACGGAACGTGTGCAGGCCATGCTCAAGGGCACCAGCCTGCCTCCGGACAAGGTTATCGGCTATGTGCCGCCGCGCAACGGCGTGCTCACGGTGGAACTGGCGGCGACCTACGCGGTCATGGCCGGAGCAAAACCCGAATACCTGCCCGTGATCATTGCTGCGGCCGAAGCAGTACTGGACCCCCGACACGACTGGCGCATGGCCACCACAACCACCAACCCCAATGCCCTGTTCCTGGTGATTAACGGCCCCATCATCAAGGAGCTCGGCATCCAGTACGGCATCGGCGCGCTTGCGCCCAGCCCGGAAGGCATGCCCAACGCGACCATAGGCCGCGCCGTCAACATGATGATGGACGTCATTGGCGATTCGCAGCCGCCCACAGACAAAAGCACGCTCGGCACGTCCCTGAGCTACACCATGGTCGTGGGAGAAAATGAGGATGCCAGCCCCTGGACGCCACTGAACGCCCAACTGGGGCTGAAGCCCGGTACAAGCTCCGTCACCGTGTTTGAAGTGCGCAGTTTCGTCAACTTCAACATGTCCAGATTCACGGACGGAGAACACCTCCTGCTGGCCATGGGGAAGACCATCTCCGCCGTGACAGGTATTGCAGAAAACGGGCTCGATTGCACACCCGACGCGCCCAAGCTGGTGGTTTTCGGGCCGGAACACGCCGCACTTGTCGCCAAGACCGGCATGACCATGGATCAGGTCAAAAAATACCTGTTTGAAAGCTCCCGCGTCTCCAAGATGGATTATCTGTTCCGCAACAACGGCTTTGCCCCTGTCTGCCGGCAGGACGAGCCACTTATCAGCCTTGTTCCTTCCCCTGACAACTTCCTGCTCATGGTCGCGGGCGGGCAAGGCAAGCACTCCGTGTATATGGACACGTCCAAGTATACGGCAGTGACCAGAGAAATCGTGAAATAGGATACACAGCAAAAGGATAATAAGCAGGGGCTTATCTCTCCTCTCTTTAGCCGTATAAGCTTCGCTTCTGCGGCTCAGATTGATGAAAAAACCTCTTTGAGGGTTTTCGCTGCCCACCGGCGCCCCCATATATTTTGGGGTCGCCGGGCGGAAAGGCACGAAAATCGCTCGGTTAACGGGAAAAGTAAATTTTTCCTATTCGCGACTTGCGGAGCAAGACCGCAGGGAAACGCTTTAATCAGCGTTTCCTGTACGATAATGAGGGTGCAGGGGCATCATGCCCCTGCCGAGGGGAGGTTGAGGGGGCGAGCAGCCCCCTCATTTTTTCAACAGCTTCAGCCTTCCCCTCTATTCGGAAACCCCAGACATTCAAGCGGACATTCAACTCGTCATACTGGATAATGCCGCAGGGGGAGACAAAAGCTACATAGGTGCTCAACGCCCTGCGCAACGCCGTCACCTACGCCGGGGACAAGGGGCAGATCCGGGTAATGAAACGCCCTCCGGCTCCTCCCTGACCATGACCTTCCCTCTGCGGGCAGGGGCGGTGTACGTTTAAACTATGTGCCTTGCTGCTTCTTGCTCGTTGGTTGAGCGCCAATAACTACACGAAGAATTCTCATGATTTTGGCCCACGACTTCAATTTATCCAAGTCGTCGGGCAAAAGACCAGCCTCATTCCTACAAGCAGACTCAAGCAGGACAGGTATAGTGGATTCGTCTGCTATGGCTAGTCTGTTTATTATTCTCCCAAGCTCCTCCTGGCTCACCATGTCTTCCTCGCAGGTATGTGAGATGAATGAAAGACATAATACTAAATATACTTAGCATACATGTAAATAGAAACATGCCAACAATATTTAGCATGAAAACAGACTTCTCTATTCAATTCGGAGCGTTACTCAAGACACTTCGCAAGGAACGAAAGCTTTCCCAGCAAAAGCTGGCGGAATCAGCCGGAGTAGAGCGTAATTATGTTTATTATCTAGAACGCGGAGATTCTGAACCCACGCTGGGCGTCTTGCTGGGGCTGGCCCGGGGGCTAAAACTGTCATTCAGCGAATTCGCCTCACTGATCGAAAATCTGCCGCAGACTTCAGACCATTTGAACGGTAAGACACGCTAAAGCGCTGTTCCTTTCCTTGACCCGACAGAATCTCGGAAGGGGGAAGTGACGTACCCTTGAGCATGGCCTCCACGCGTTCAACAGCAGGCGGCACCACAGGCAAGCCGCCCATCCACCTGCGTTTGAGAAACAGGGCCGCGACATCGTCGTCCGAACCGGTGAACTTAAAGCGCAGCGCCGGATACGGCTTTTCTCCGCGCGCACCGGAAAGCGATGCGGGAGCCCAATTTCCCGCAATATGCAAAATGGAGGGAAAGGCTGTCTCTGCCTTGCCGCGAATGGCCTCCACGCTGATTCCGGCAAAGGAATGCGGCACTTCAACCATGGCTCCAATGCACATTTTATCCAGCGCCCTACGGATCAGGGGAAAATATGCGGAACTGGCGATGGTGACTGTGGGCACGCCCCGCTTTTCCAGTTCCACCTGCTCCGCTGTCTGGGTGAAGGTATAGGTACCGCAATCCCCACGAGGTGGTCACCGGGGTTGTCCCGAATTTTTCGGGCTTCCGTTAATCTTTGTAAGAATACGGTAAGTTTTCTGCCGTAATTCCGGCTTGGCAAGCGGAGGAAGAGGACATACCCTTGGTTTCACAGTATCCCCTGCCCTCTCGGGCAATTCACAAAGAGTAATCTGATCATGAATCTGGTGCGAAATATCATTCGGCGCTGGAAGCGCCACCCGGTACGCGGCACACTGCTCGGCCTTGCACTGCTGCTGGCGCTGGACATCGGCCGTTATCTGCTCTGGCCGCCCGTGAGCTGGCTGGCCACGGCCAATCCGCCAGTCACTGCCATGATGGAATACCGCCGCGAGCAATGGGACAGGGCACGGGCGGAACAGGGTAAGGAAGCCAAAGACATGCCCCTGCGGCAAACCTGGATGCCGCTTGGGCGTATCTCTCCCCATCTGCGCAAGGCCGTGGTCATTTCAGAGGATGACACATTCTGGGATCACAACGGGTTCAATTTCAACACCATGCAAGACGCTCTGGAGCGCAATCTGAAAAAAGGACGCTTGGCCGCCGGTGGAAGCACCATCACTCAGCAACTGGCCAAAAATCTGTGGTTTACGCCGGAACGCTCCATCCTGCGCAAAATCAAGGAGGCTGTCATGGCCTGCCGTCTGGAACTGCTGCTGGACAAGGAGCGTATTCTGGAGCTGTACCTCAATGTGGCGGAATGGGGCAATGGCATTTACGGCGCGGAGGCGGCGGCCCGGCATTATTTCGGCAAATCTGCGGCCCGGCTTACCGCGCAGGAGGCCGCCAGCCTGGCCGCCATTCTGCCCTCACCGCACAAGCGCACGCCCAACTCTCCGCTGGTAAGGAAACTGGCCGCACGGCTGGTAAAACGCATGCCGCTGTATTAGGGTGTATTAACATAGAACATAAAGAACTTGCTTTTCGGGGCTCATCTCTGCTCTCTTTAACCGTCGAAGCTTCGCTCCTGCGGTTAAAGGTGCCCCGTACCCCGTCGGGAGGAATCATGCCCCCGATCTCCCTCAATATATTGGGATTATCCCAAATAACGTGAACAGCCCCTAAAGCAGTTCAGCATTGAAATTGTACAGGCCGAGACACGAGGCTCCAGTTCACAGTTTGCACGCCTGAAGCCGGTACTTAACGCCGCAAGGGCCCCCGCGTTGATCGTACCTGGTAAATTCCGTATGATTATTTTTTGGGGTGGAGCTTTCCGTTCATACGGAATTTGCGCCGCCGACCGATCGTTTCCAAAATTAAACCACTCCAAGGAGAATGCCTCATGTCCGACAAAGCGCGTATCGGGTGGATCGGCACTGGCGTCATGGGTTCCGCCATGGCGGGTCATCTGCTGGCTGCGGGATATCCCCTGACCGTCTACAGCCGCACCAAATCCAAGTGTCAGCCCCTGCTGGACAACGGCGCGGCCTGGGCCGCGTCCCCGGCCGAAGTCGGCGAGGCGAGCGATATCGTCTTTTCCATTGTCGGCTACCCCAAGGACGTGGAAGAAGTCACCATCGGCGGGCACGGCTGCCTCGCAGGCCTGAAGAAAGGCGGTATCGTCTGCGACATGACCACCTCCAGCCCGTCTCTTGCCAAACGCATTGCGGAAGAAGCGGCGAAACAGGGCCGCATCGCGCTGGACGCCCCTGTCACCGGCGGCGATGTCGGCGCGCGTGAAGCCCGGCTGTCCATTTTTGTCGGCGGGGAACGCGCCGCGTATGAAAAAACGTTGCCCTGCCTTGAAGTCATGGGCAAAAAAATTCTGCACTGCGGCGATGCGGGCGCGGGCCAATACGCAAAACTGGCTAACCAGGTAGCCATTGCCGGGGTTATGTTCAGCGTGTGCGAATCCTTGCTCTTCGCGCAGGAAGCCGGAATCGACGTGGCCAAATGGCGGGATCTGGTCGGTTCCGGAGCAGCCGGAAGCGCCGCCATGAACACGCTCGGCGTCCGCTTGCTGGGGCAGGATTATGAACCCGGTTTCTTTGTCGACCACTTCATCAAGGACCTGGGGCTCTGCCTGGAAGAATGCCGCCGCATGGGCCTTGTTCTGCCCGGCGTGGAACTGGCTGAAGAACTGTACCGCTCCGTTCAGGCCAGGGGCGAAGGTAAGAAGGGCACCCAGATTCTGGTCAAGGCGCTGGCCGAACTGTCCGGTAAAACCTGGAATACGCATTCCTGATCTGCCGCCTTTATGTATGCCAAACGCCGGAGTTTCCACAGAAACTCCGGCGCTTTTATTTTACAGCCTGTTCAGCTTTCCTTCCGGGGCTTCACGAAAAAATTGTTCATGTCATCAATTTTTCGTTGAATATCATGAAAACCATGCCTTAATTTACCATAATATATTATATTTATTGATAAATAATTATGGCATGGCTTGTGCAATACCTTTACCGGGTACCCCAGCATCACAAAAATTTCATTTTTCCCATAACCGGAGGATATCATGCCCAACGGAAAGAAAAACGCCATTGTTGTCATGTTTGACAGCATGCAGCACAACTATCTCGGCTGTTACGGCAACGAGTGGATGAAAACGCCCAACCTCGACCGTTTCGCGCGGGAAGGCATCCTGTTTGAAAACGCCTATGTTGAAGGCCTGCCCACCGTTCCCGCCCGCCGCGCCATGCATTCCGGACGTTATACCCTGCCCGTGTCCGGTTGGGTGCCTGCCAGCATGGAAGACACTTTTATTGCCGATCTTTGCTGGGGGATGGGGATTGATACCGCTCTTGTCTTCGACTGCCCCAACTACCGCCTGCCCAAATTCGGCTACACGCGCGGTTTCGACAATGTCATGTTCACCCACGGCAGTGAAGGCGATCAGAGCTATTTCGCAAATGATCCCCTTTATCATGGCAACCCTCGCGATTTCGTAGAAGAGCACATCATGGAAACAGCCGACAAGGTGCTCGGCAGCCGTGTGATCGACCCTCTGCTGGAAGAAATCGGTTGCTTCCTGAAGCAGCACCAGCACTGGAAAAGCCCGGAAGACCGTTATGTCGCCCGTACCATCCGCAAGGCCATCCGCTATCTTGAAGAGGCGGATCGCACCCACCCCTTCTTCCTTTGGGTTGATTCCTTTGATCCGCATGAACCGTGGGATCCGCCCTCAGTCTACATGGACTTCCCCTGCCCTTACGACCCGGACTATAAAGGCAAAGACCAGTTCATGCCCATGCTCTGCCCGGTTGAAGGCGTGTACACTGAAGAAGAATTGCACCACATTCGGATGTTGTATGCCGAACTCATTACCCTGTGCGATACCTATTTCGGTGAGTTGATGGATACCGTGCGCCGCCTCGGCCTGGAAGACGATACCCTGGTCATGGTGGTTTCCGATCACGGCGAACCGCTCGGCAATGGCGAACACGGCCACGGCATCATGCGCAAAATCCGCCCCTGGCCCTATGAAGAACTGGCTCACGGCATCATGTTGATGCGCGGTCCCGGTCTGCCTGCGGGCAAACGCGTAAAAAGCTTTGTGCAGTCTGTAGACGTGGCCCCCACCATCTGCGACTGGCTGGGCATCGGCGTACAGTCTTTCCATCAGGGTTTCAGTCTCCTGCCGCTGGCACGCGGCGAAGTGGACAAGGTGCGTGATTTCGCTATTGCCGGCTACTACAAATTCTCCTGGTCGATCATTACCGAAGACTGGTCTTACATTCACTGGCTCAAGAATGACGATGTGACCACCAATGCCGACTACATGTCCGCCATTTATCTTGACTCTACCAAGGAAGCCGGTGGAGGACTGATTCCCGCCATGCAGAAGGACGGCCTGTATGGAGACGAAAATCCGGTCTATAAAAAAGAAAAGAAGGCCGAGCCCATGAACGAGGCTCTGCGCAAGCATCTGGAAGCCGCGACGCTCGACGGAGAAGAGCAGTGGACCTGCACACCCGGCGCCGTGGCCGAAGTACCCGAAGAAGATGAACTGTACGACCGCCGCACCGACCGCTTCCAGCTCCACAACGTCGCGGCCGCCCATCCCGACGTAGCCCGTGCGCTTCTCATGCAACTCAAGGATTACATGATGGAATTGCGCAATTCCTGAGCCACAGAAGGCGTCCCTCCGGCAGCGAAAAGGGGCGCCTCCGCCGCCGTTTCACGCTGGAAACACACCTTACTTGCCTCTCCGGCAGCCTGAAAAGACCAACCGCTCTGCAAAGGAAGTTTTTATGAACAAACTTACCGCTTACGCCCTTTCCGCTCTTGCTCTGTGTCTTTTTGCTCCCGCCGCCCATGCTGAAAAAGTGGATCTTGTGTGTCAGGGGCTTACCATGACACACGCCAGTTCCGATATTCTCCGCGCCGCCTTCGACCAAATCCGCAAGGACAGCAATGGTGAAATCAATATTTCCTTTGTACAGGTTGGCGCCATAGTCAAACATGAAGGAGCCTACCCCGCCATCCGCGACGGCATGATGGACATGGGCCACTACCTTCCCGCGCATGTTTCCACCCAGATGCCCCATGCTCTGGCCATGACTTTCCCCTGGCTGACGGAAGACGCCATCCACGGCGCCCGTGTTGCGGAAAAGCTCATCTCCTCGATCCCTGAAATAAACGAAGAGGTGAACAAGGGGGTAAAGCACCTTGTGGGATTCTCTGCCGACCGTAACGCCTTCCTCAGCCACACGCCCATCCACTCGCCTGCCGACCTCAAGGGAAAACGCGTCATGACCTGGGTGCCCGATCTGCTTGACGAAATCAAAGGCTACGGCGCCATTCCCGTCCATGTTTCCATGACCGATATCTATGTCGGCCTGCAGCGCGGCCTTGGTGACGCCGTGTACGGCTCTCTTCCCATGTTCAGTACGCTGAAGCTCACTGAAGTAGCCAAGGAATTCACAGTGATGCCCGCTACCAGCAACTCCATGCAATGCATCGGCGGCAGCCTTGATACTTTTGCCGGGCTCTCCAAAGAGCAAGTCGCCATCATCGAAAAGAACCTCAGCGACAAAGGCCTGGCCATTGCCTCCGCCATCTATGAATACGGCAACCGTGACCTCGACCAGTTCAAGAAGGACGGCGTGAATATCTACTACCCCACCAAGGAAGAACTTGCCCTGTTCCGCGACGCCTCCATGCCTGAAATGCGCAAGGCAACCATCACGAAACTCCGGAACGCCGGCATGAAGAATCCTGAGGAATTCATGGAACGCGTATACACCATTGCCAAGACCGTCCCTCCTGTTACCCGCTAGTTATAATCCCAGCTTTTCCACAGGTGCGGGGCATCAGCCCCGCTCCGCTTCCAGCCATAGAGGTATAAAACATGTCTTCCCTCCAGACTGAAGTCCAGCGTGGTCCCCTTGAGCGGGCATACCATACGTTTTTTGAAAAGCTTTTCTACCTTGGCGGGCTGCTCCTTATCTTGCTGGTTCCGCCCATTGTCTTCGACATCGTCGCCAGAACCTGCTTCGGTTTTTCCCTGGTAGGCATGATGGAAGTGGAAACGCTTACATTGGTGGTAAGTGTCTTTCTCGCGGTCGGTCTTGTTACCGGAAAGCAGCAGCACATCGACGTTGATCTTGTCTTCAGCTGCTTTTCCCAAAAGACAAAGGACAGACTCTGGGTGTTCATCCGCCTTCTGTGCTGCATCACGGCAACGCTTTTCACCATCATTACGTTCAACTCCGGCATGGAATGGCATGAACGCACTTTTATTTTACAGATTCCCGAAAAATATTTCATGCTTATCGTCAGCTTCGGCTTCGCCTCCATGGCACTGGGGATGTTCTTTGAACTCGTACGCGACGTGAAGCGTCTTATTGAGAAGAAGGATCATATCGGGCTTATCCTTGCCGTGGCCTGCGCGGTTTTGTTCTGTACTCTCCCCTTCATCTACAAAGCCACAGGCTGCAGACTTTCCGGCATGACCATCGGCGTCATTGGTTTCTGTATCCTCTTTCTGCTTATTCTCAGCCGTGTTCCCATCGGATTTGCCATGCTCTTCGTCGCCGCTATCGGCGTCGTGGCTCTCAAGAGAAACCCCGCCGCCGCCATCCGCAGCCTCAGCGATATCCCCTTCCGCTCCATCAACGACTTCGTATTCGTCGCCATCCCCATGTTCATGCTCATGGGCGAACTGGCGTCCCGTTCCGGCCTGAGCAAAAGCCTCTTCACCTGCGCCAACGCCTTCCTCGGCAGGCTCCCCGGAGGTCTCGCAGGGGCTACCGTCGCCGGTTGCGCGGGCTTCGGCGCGGTATGCGGGGACTCTCTGCCCACAGTCATCACCATGAGTTCCGTGGCCCTGCCCGAAATGCGCGAACGCAAATATTCCATGCCTCTTGCCTGCGGTTCCCTGGCCGCTGGCGGCACGCTGGGCATCCTCATCCCGCCGTCCATGGGCTTCATCTTCTACTCGCTGATGACGGAACAGAGTATCGGCAAACTGTTCATCGCCGGCATACTTCCCGGCATCCTGCTCACCACCATATTCATTCTGATCATCATGTTTCAGGTCCGGCGCAACCCAAGTCTTGCACCCGCTTCTCCCCGCGTGCCTCTGCGCGAAAAGCTCATGACAGTCGCGGGGCTGCTCCCCATTGTCTGCCTGTTCGTCATCGTGGTGGGCGGCATCCTGGCCGGAACCTTCACTCCCGGCGAAGGCGGCGCCGTCGGAGCCTTCGGCGCTTTCATCTATGCCCTGGTTCGCAGGACATTAACCGGGGAAAACTTCAAAAGCGCCCTGCACGATACCGCCCTCATGACCGCCAAAGTATTTGCCCTGCTCGCTGGCGTATATGTGTTCGGTGCCTTCCTCGCCGTCTCCCACCTGCCCCGCCTCATGGCCGAAGCCGTCACTTCTGTGGGGCTGAACAGCTACGTGCTGCTTTTCTCCGTCATTCTGCTGTATATCTTTCTCGGCTGCGTGATGAATATCGTACCCATGATGCTGCTCACTCTGCCTTCCCTCTGGCCCTCCATTCAAGCTGTCGGCATCGACGGCATCTGGTTCGGCGTCATCACCGTCATTGTCATGGAAATGGGCATGATTACTCCCCCCATCGGCCTGAACGTATTCGCCATGTCCAGCATCGCATCCGATGTGCCTATGGCATCGATCTTCAAGGGCATTCTGCCCTTCTTCCTGGGCATGATTCTCTGCGTACTGCTCATTATTCTGTTCCCACCCATTGCCACATGGCTCCCCGATTTGCTTTTCTAGAACATCCAGCGGCACTGTTCCAAAGCTCCGCCTTTATCGGCGGAGCTTTGGAACTCTCTCAGAGTGGAAACGCAGGGCGTCGCTCTACGTTTATTTCTCTCATTGTCATCTCAATTCAGTAAACAATACTATGTCTATACACTCCACGGCATGTTCCGATTCCCGCCAGCTCTGGCAAAACTGCTCACTCCCAAGAAGTATTTATGGCAGCCATAAAAGACATTTCCCACACCATATACCAGTCAATTTCACTTAGTCTTTGCCACAAGGTCAGTCTTGAGGAATGTATCAAAGCCATTTATGCCACGTTGGGACCCTTTATTCCGGCATCGCTTATTATTTGCTACTTCATCAATCGTACAAGAAAAAAAATAACCGTGCTCACCACAGCGGGAATCACAAATGAAATAGAAGAAATACAGGATGAAGATATCGTTCTGTTAAGTAAAGACGACTATGAAACCAACCTGTATGACAAAAAAAACCATATTCATCTGTGGTCAGATTACCGCAATGTGCCAAGCGTAGCCCTGCATTACCAACATATCCTCCCGGCCTATTGTTCACGTATGAATATCAGCTTTCCGGACAAATCCGGAGAAAGCATTATTTCCCTGTCCTTCTGCGCCAAGCCAAGCGGGATGTTTAACGATTCGCATGCTGCACTGCTGGTGGAACTGCGTCCGTTTCTCTCCGCTCTTATGGCGAATTTCCTTCCCGCAAATCCAGAGGAAGATCCGGCATCCATCTTTGCTTACGGCACAAACCAAGACGACATCGCACTACTGCGGCAGTGCAACGGCATGAGCGCCGTACTGCGCGACATGGAAGCGGTGGCAGGCACCAACGCCACCGTGCTTATTCAAGGGGAGAGCGGTGTGGGCAAGGAAGTTGTAGCCCGCGCCATACACCGGCTTTCCCTATTTGCAGATGGTCCTTTTGTTCCGGTCAACTGCGGCGCTCTGCCCGATTCGCTTATCGACAGCGCCCTGTTCGGCCACGAAAAGGGCGCATTTACCGGAGCACAAAGCTCCAGCCGAGGTTTTTTTGAACAGGCCCAGGGCGGCACCCTGTTTCTGGATGAAATAGGTGAGCTTCCCCTTGCCGCGCAGGCCCGTCTGCTTCGGGTTCTGGAACGACGCGAACTCCAGCGCGTAGGCGGAGAACGCCGCATCGGGCTGAATATCCGCATTCTGGCCGCCACACACAGAAATCTGCCGAACATGACTCAAGCCGGAACCTTTCGGGAAGACCTCTGGTACCGTCTTTCCTTGTTTCCGCTGAAAATCCCTCCGCTCCGGCAACGCCGGGAGGACATTATCGTCCTCATCCGGCATTTCTGCGCCGCCGCCCCGGCCCGACTCGGCCTTTCCGGCACGTTCACCGCGCCGCCTTCCACAGTCAATGCCATGCTCACCGCCCGCTGGCCCGGCAATGTCCGGCAACTCCAGCACGCTGTAGAACGAGCCATTATTCGCGCCAAAATGAACGGGGAAAACGAAATTGCCTTCATCCCCGAAAGCGATGAAGATGATGTACCGTCTTCCATACAGGAGGAAGGAGAAACGAAGCTGGAAAAACTGGACGCGCTCACCAAAAGCCATATCATTAACGCCTTGCGCCAGAGCAAGGGACGCGTCAGCGGCGAACACGGCGCCGCGCTGCTGCTCGGCGTCAACCCCAACACCCTGCGCAGCAGGATGAAACGGATGGGCATCAGCGCAAAAGATCTCCTGAATAAATATTGACGTCCGGGCTGGATCGTCAGCGTCATTCAAAAAAATGTGCGCAGGCCACGAAAAAACGTAACCTGCGCATATTTTTCAGAACCGCCAGATTTCAAACAGCTCTTCCCCTGGACAATTTCAAAATAAAACAGCTCTATGCCTGCCTTCCTCCCGGCACACAAACCTCCGGTGCGGGGACGAGGTTTCCGGCGGCGTCCACCACTCTTTTTTTGACCATGGCGTAAATCTTTTCCAGCGCCTTATCGGCCATCATGCGCTCCTCAAGGGCATCCAGCATGGCGCTTTCCTCCATGCCTCTGCGCACTTCATCCACAGGCTTTCCGGCGTGTTCCGCCATGGCGCGCACCTGTTCGTCCAGCTCCTTTTCCGGCACACTGACACCCGCCTTGTAGGCGTAGGCCAGCAGATAGACATGGCGTTTGGCATTTTCCTCCGCCACGCGCAGACCTTCTTCCTGAGCTGCGGCGAGAACTGTTTTCAGACGGGAAGCGTCCACGCCCCCCGAGCTCTCCAGAAAATTCCGCACATCGGCCATATATTCTCCCAAAAAGCTTCGGCGCAAGCTCTCCGGTACAGGAACATCGGCCATGCCGAGCAGAATATGCATAAGCTGTTCACTGGCTTCCTTGCGACGCATCAGTATACAATGGTTCATTACCATAGTGTAGGCCTTTGTCTTCAACGTCCGTGCGTCCGGATACCCCAGCCCGGCGGCCAATTCATCCGTCAGGGGCGGCGTCACGCGCAGCAGCAATTTTTTCAGCGTGACTTTCAGCCGGATCTTCCGCCCGCGCAGGGTGGGATCGGGATAATCATCCGGGCAGCTTATGATTCCCTCGCCGCTTTCCCCCACAAGGAGCGTCCGCACCACCTCTTCCACTGTGCGCAATACGTCCTTCTTCGGCTCCATCTTCTGTCCAGCCGCTTCGGGAAGCGCATCCAGCGGCAACGCTATTTCCCCCCGCCGCAGGCCGGGCACGGGCATGCCGTCGATATCTCCCTCCATATCCACGACGGCCAGATCTCCGCCTGCCGGGACGCGCG
>JAEXGX010000282.1 GCA_023450535.1 Pseudomonadota bacterium
GCTCTGACCAACACCCAGATGCGCATCCGCAAGACAAGTTTCTTTTTTGACGGCATGAAAAGCTTCATAGAACAAATCGGCGCTGTGGCCATTATTCTTTTGACTACCTATTTCGTGTTGACCGGGAGCATGAGCGTCGGCGCAATCATGTTCCACCTGCTGCTTTTCAATAACGTCACCTCGCCCATCCGCCGCCTGCATCTGCTCTACGATCAGATGAATGATGCCCTGATCTACGCGGAAGGTTTTTTCGACGTGCTCCATGCCGATACGCAGGTGGAAGAAAGCGGCGACTACGCGCCTGCCCGCATAAAAGGCCATTTCACGCTACGTGGCGTAAACTTCACTTACCCTTCCAATGCCGCTCGTACTTTGTCCGATATCGACATGGACATCGAACCGGGCCGTATTACCGCTCTCGTCGGCCTCTCAGGCGCAGGCAAAAGTACACTCATCAATCTGCTGGACAAATTCTACCAGCCGGATTCGGGCGAAATCCTGCTGGATGGCGTTTCCCTGCGCGAATATAACACGCGAACCTTGCGCGCCAACATTGGCCTGGTGCTTCAGAAGAATCACATCTTTCCCGGCACCGTGGCCGAAAACATTCTCTACGGCAAACCTTCCGCCAGACGGGAGGAAGTAATGGACGCTGCGCGCCGCGCCTTTTTGCACGAGCAGATCATGACCCTTCCCCAGGGCTATGACAGCCCGGCGGCAAACCTATCCGGCGGTCAGCAGCAAAAAATCGCCCTTGCCCGTATGTTCCTCAAGAACCCGCCCATTATTTTTTTGGACGAACCAACGGCCAGCCTTGACGCCGTAGCCACCGAACAGATCAAACTGGGCATGGACGCAATCAAAAAAGACCGCACCGTGGTCATCATCTCACACAGCATTTCCCAGATCATCGACGCAGACAGCATCTACGTCATGCGTAACGGCCGCATTGTCGAACACGGCACCCACCAGAACCTGTTCGACAACGGCGGGGAATACCACGATATTTTCGCGGCCATGGCCCGTAGTCTGAATATGGACAAAATTGCCCGTACTCTGGACGCCGGGGCAGAGTAAGATTCTCTGTGGGGGAAGGCCCCTTTTTACAAAAAGGGGCCTTCCCTCACACCCCATCCCCCAAAAACTTTTAATATGTACAGGTTGCGTCCAGATTTGTGGCGTCCGGGGGGAGTGAACAGACGTGGCTTATCCACGCAGGGAAGAACGGAATTCGTATATCCGATTCCGATCCCCGCCCTTCACCCGACGTGAATCAAGTATCTTGCGCAACGCCATGTCCAATGTTTCCGGATCCGGCGCGCCGCTGTGCAAATAGGCAAATGTCTCAGCGGGAAAACGCACATAACTGACGGAAAGAGCCCAGGCCACTCCCATTTTAGCATAGTACCCCGGATGCCGTGCCGCGTCGAGATTTTCCAGCGCCCAGGCCAGATGCTCTTTATCGAGAAAATAATCCATAATCATAATTACGCCGAAACGCGTTTCAAATTCATGTTCCGAACGTGGAAAAGGCGAAAGAAAATCTCGCAACGCGGCACGGTCAGCGCTCAGCCTTTTCAGGCCCGCGCAAAAAGAATCGCACACCGACCAATTATTAATCTTGGGTACGAATGCACGCGTCAGTTCCATTCGTTTGCACCATGCCGCCTCTGGAGAAAACGCCTCCAGTTTCGCGCAGCCGATAACCATGCCCTGAAGCATGATTTCTTCAAAATATTCCTCAGGATCGGGATATTGCAGGCTTTGTTCCAACCACTCCAGCCAGCCTTGTTGCGCGGCCAGCCGTTTGGCAAACGCCCGCAACTGGGGGAGCCGGATGCCGAGCATCCGTTCAACGCCCGGCACCAAAGCGGCGCTGAACTCGCGGTATTTCACTTCGGCCATGCTCTCCAGTTCCCGCCTGACACCATCCTGCAAGCTCATTCGCGCTCCCTCACCGCCCGTCTTCCTGAAGCAGTTCACATTGGAAAATGTTAAACTGCATCAAAGAAAAAGCCCGCCCTTTTTCCAGGCGGGCAAGTTTGTCACGACACACCGCGTTCGCGGAGTTTTTAAGGAATTAAATTCCTGCCAGAGTTTCGATGTCTTCGGACGAAAGCAGCTTGTCAAGATCCAGCAGAATGAGCAAACGATCCTCAAGCTTGCCTACCCCGCTGATATAGTCAGAATCCAGGCCGGACACCACTGCGGGCGCGGGTTCCACCGTGCTGGCGGGAATGCGCAGCACCTCGGATACGGAATCCACCACAAAGCCCACGGTCATTCCATTGATTTCAATCACGATAATCCGTGTGCTTGTATCTCCTGCCTTGGACTCAAGGCCGAAACGGCGGCGCAGATCAATGATCGGAATAACCGTACCGCGCAAGTTGATCACGCCTTCCACAAACTCGGGAGCCTTCGGCACTTTGGTGATTTCCATGGTGCGAATAATTTCCATAACTTTCAGGATATCGACGCCGAATTCCTCGCTGCCGATACTGAATGTGACCAACTGGTAGATATCGCCGTCCCGTCTGTCC
>JAEXGX010000112.1 GCA_023450535.1 Pseudomonadota bacterium
CGTTGAACCTTTCAGCAGATCCTCCATGACGTCGAAATTTCTTTGATTTTTCAAGCGTTCTGCCGGTATTGTCATCATCCCAACCCAAGGGAAATAGCCGTTGTTCCAGAATCTCGGCGATACAATCCCATTCACGTCAACTTCAACCCTGTTCTTGAGGTACGCATCATGAAAAAGCTCCTTCTGAGCCTCGTACTTGTTCTGGGCATGGCCTTCTCCGCCAGCGGCGCAGTCAAAGAATTCAGCAATCTGAAAGTCGATGTGCCGGATGGTTGGACTGCGCAGGAAAATGATGGCGTTGTCGCCCTTATCGCTCCCCAAAACGTCGCTGCTATCAGCTTTACCCTGCAGGACGCCCAGGGCGCTACCGGCGAACAGCTTGCAGAGGCCTTTGCCGAGCAGCTCAATGCCAGCAAGCCTGAAGTTGACGACGGCGTGTACATCTTCAGGTTCGCCACCTCCCAGGGCTTACTGTCCACCAGCGTACTGTCCTGCGAAGACAATCAGTATTTCCTGCTCACCATGACCGGCCAACACGACGCGTTCAGCGATATCATTGACTCCATTGAAGAAAAATAAAGACTGACGAGTTGACCGTCACTTGCGCCGTAGGTCCTTTCCCCAGACGTCCGCGACATGTCGCGAGCGTCTGAATTACGAGTCTCCCTTGATCTCCTGCGTACCCGCCACCGGGAAAAACTGTTCCTGAACCTTTGTCTGGAATCCGGGCAAAAATTTGTAGTGGACAATACCAACTCCACGCGCGTGGAACATGCCGTCTACATCGCGGCGGCAAAAACAAAGCGTTTTGCCGTGATCGGATACCATTTTCTCACGGATCCCGGCGAGGCGCTGATCCGCAATGCGGCCCGCACGGGTGTGGAACGTGTGCCCGACGTGGCGATTCGGGCGACACAGGCAGAGCTTGAATCCCCCATGTTCGGGGAGGGCTTTGATGTGTTGCGTGAAGTGACATTGACAGCGCAAGGTTCTATTGTGCGCGAAATCCCCAAACCGAAGGCAGACGTATGAAATTTGATGACCTTGACGAAAAAATGCGCATCTTTGAAACCGCCCACGATGTGTGCGTACTACCAGGAATCCACATGGGCGCCCGCATTGACGGGCGAAACTTTTCCGCCTGACCAAGGAAACCTGCAAGTTCAAGGCACCTTTTGACGAACGCTTCCGCGACTGTATGGCGGAACCCCTCCGGCACCTTATGTCATGTGGTTTTACCGTTAGTTATGGCTATACGGAAAATGATGGAATTTCCCTGCTCTTCAATCTGGGAGAATGACCGTGCGGCTGATGCGGCGCTGTCCGCGGGTTACGAAAGTGCGACGCAATTCAACCAGGAGTATAAGCATGTTCGGAGAAGCTCCCGCCGGGACATCAACCAGAGCGCGAATTTTCCGTATACACTTCTGTCCGGGACGAACAGAGCCGGATTCCGACCAGCCAGAACAAGGATGACACAACCATACGGGAAACAACCCAAAAAAGTTATTCCATTTTTTCCAGTCTGATGGAAACACCGTTGCGCATATCAACCAGCGTTTCCATGCCGGACTCGACATGTCCCAGAGGCACAAGTCCGTTGGAATGCCGGAAGTCACGATAGAAAATCGCCAGATTTCCCCACGGGGCATAGTAGGTAAAACTTCCCACATCCGGATCGCAGTTTGAAGGCGCGCCCTGCGTGTTCAGCTTGCGGGGGAGAGTGCTGATCTTTTCTGTTCCGTTATAATCTTCAAATGCCAGCGTCAGGGGCAGCATGGACAGGAAATCCCGGCTGGCCGGATTGTCATTCAACACGGCCACCGCTTCCTTATCACCGACGCTCAAACGTATTTGCATGCTTTGCCCGGCTATGTCCTGTTCTCTTTCGCCTGAAACGGCAGACACGCCCCGCCCGTTGCCATGCTCGACATGCGTATCAACCGCCAAACTGTTTCCGGCAAGGCCGATGCCGACCAATATGGTCAACGCCATAAGCCGTTTTTTCATTATATTCTCCTTTATACCGTCATTAATTCATACAGATCATTACCCATCCCCATTTCCTTCATGTAGGTGAGCTGGCGTAATCCGGAACGGGATTCTATACGTTCCACCATGTGGGCGCGGATATGTTCCGGCAAGGCATAGATCATGTCCACAGACGCCTTGTCGACGGCAAGAATATCCGTGGAAGCGAGAATGCCCAGGTCAGGCAGCCTTACTGGTTCGGCGTTGACGCCCTCACAGTCGCAACTGACGGACATGTTTCGCAGTACATTGATATACGTGATGCGCTTGCCGAAATGGTCGGTAATGGCTTTACCCCCTTCCACCATGCGCTCCATGAACAGGGGGCCGCCAGCCCATGTCTGATTTCCGTCGCTGTGGATCTGTTTTTTTCCTACCTGTCCCGAAGCGCAACCAATGGAAATATTCTTGAGCGAGCCGCCAAATCCGCCCATCGTATGACCTTTGAAGTGGGTAAGGACAATCATGGAATCATAATTCAGCAAATGACTGCCAACGGCTACCTCCTTGAGCCATTTTCCTCCGGGAATGGGGAGCGGGGTATCTCCATCTTCATCCATAATGTCCACAGAGGTAAAAGACGTCCAACCGTTTTGTTCCAGTGTTCTGCGATGCCCTTCGCTTGTCTGGCGCGGGCTTGCATATAACACATTGCACTCCACAATATTGGCATTGGGCACCTGAGCCAAAAATGCCTTAATCCATTCCCGGGGCAAGATATTTGGTCCATCGGGTTCACCAGTATGCAGCTTGACGGCGATTTTTCCGGTGATGTTTTGATTAATCATACCGTAAAGTCTGAGCATACCTGCTGCACTGAGGTCTTTCGTAAAATAAACCCTGGAAATTTCAGAAGCGGCATTTGTGATACTGGGGGCAAGTCCAGTTGCTATGGCTCCGGCGGTAAGAACACTCCGCTTTACAAAGTCACGACGGGAAATACTCATATTTTTCCTCCAGGGAACCTATAACGGTTTACTGCCAATGCTCGCTGAACATAAAAATGCAGCAAAGGGCAGTACGGTTGAGGTTGCTGATAACGTCAGCAGCCCCAAAATCAGAAGTAGATCGCGGCTTTGTCGCGCCGTAACCGACTGCTTTTTCTGCCTTTCCGTCAAGCCGCTTTACGGTTTACACGGCGCAAACTCGGCAAAGCGGAGTTTGTCATCAGTCTGTTGAATCCTGCATGACGGCGTTAACACACCCAAGAGCATTCAGGGTACGGGGAAATCCGATGTAGGGCAGCATCTGAGCCAGCGCATCGATCAAATTCTGCTTGCGATTGCCTACATTTGCGTTTCCCTGCACATGGGCCTTGACCTGCGCTTCACAACCGCCCAGGGCACTGATGATGGAGAACGTCAGCAATTCACGAGTCTTCAAATCAAGCCCGTTGCGGGTATAAATATCGCCAAAACAGAAGGCGGAAAGATAGTTCACCATGATGTCTTTCTGATTTTCAGGGGCTGATGCGTGCATCTTGTCAATGGCCTCCCCGAAAATGGCCTTCTGCACCGCCACTCCGTCCCTGAAGCGGCTCGCTTCCGTTACCGTGGCCTGGCTTTCCACCGGCAAGGCAATGCCCTTTCTGGCAAAGACTTCATTGGCCAGACGCACAGCACTTTCTGTTTTTGGAAAACCGATATAGGGAGCGCATTGGTACAGGGCTTCCTTGATTTCCACAGGACTGACCCCGACGCGCAGTGCCGCTTCCGTATGGGCTTCCATGTCATCCAGTGTTTGACTGGCGGTGAGAACCGCCAATGTAACGAGCGCCCGCTGCCGGTTGTTCAGCGTGCCGCGCTCAGCAATTTCGCCATAGACAAGGCGGTCGCGCATGGCGGCGAGGTCGGGATCACTTTGTTCCAGGGGAGACTGGACATCCCCGAAAAACGCTTGCCTGCTTTTTTCAGCCTGTTGAATCCTGTCCATAACTTCCGCTCCATTGTTTCGTTCAGATTCCTCCGCCGATACCGGCGCCATATTTCCCATTAGTAGAAACGTCACCAGCGCCGCAAAAAAAAGGAATGGCAAGCGCAATATCCGGGAATTTTCCATCATGATCTCCTGAATTATGGGGAGCATTGCCCGTTCCGCTCCAAATGGGCAAAACAGGTATCAGATGGAAAGAATATATGTCGGCAACTCAGGTAAAAATAGATATGTTTTTCGCAATTTATTGCCTGAATTTATCAAGGGGCTTTCCGAATAAAGAAACTATGGTAGTTTTTTAAAATGGCGAATGACGTTGCCCGTCCTGTCAGGATCTCAACAAGGCGAAAATTGCTATTTAATATATTGAAATAATATAATAATTCTATTTCCCCAGACGGATTGAAACTCATTGAGCAACTTCAAATAACACTGTTCTCGCTTTTTCTGAAAGCCGTCACTCTCTCCCAATCCAACCCGAACTTCGCCAGATATTTGCGCAGGCGGTCGGCGTCGTTGACGTTCCTTTTTCGTTCGCGCGAACGGGCGAAAAGCAGCCGCCCGGCTTCCGAGAGACTATGGGCACGGCGGCAGGTGCGGATGACGCAGGCAAGCTGCGCGGCGTCGAACAGATCCAGTTCCTGCGCACCCGGCCCGAGCACTGCGGCAAGCAATGCCTCTTCGTCTCCGTGTTCCGCACTGCCCAACCTGTGCCAGCTTTCCGTCATGCGATCCCACTCTTCCTGTACGATGTCCGTGGTAATACGCCCGCCTCCGGCCAGCACGCTCATACGCGTCACCGAGGCGGAAAGATCCCGGAAGTTGCCGCGCCACGCGGCATCACGGCGCATGGCGAGCGACAGGAACAGTTCCCGCGCTTCGCGGTTGAAACGCGTCCGGCGGCCCGTTTTCTCCGTTACCCGTTCCAGTTCATATTCCAGATTGGGTTCGATATCCTCCGGGCGTTCGCTCAAGCCGGGCAGACGAAAGGTCCAGAGATTGATGCGTGCCAGCAGATCCTCCCGGAATTTTCCCCGCGCGGCCAGTTCCTCCAGCGGGCGGTTGGTACCGCAAATAAGTTGGAAGTCACTGTACATTTCCGTATCCGCCCCCAGCGGGTAAAAACGTTTTTCTTCCACGGCCCGGAGCAGCATGGCCTGTTCATCCGCGCCCAACTCTCCTACTTCGTCCAGAAAAAGCACTCCGCCATCCGCCTGCAGCAACAGGCCGATGCGATCCGCCATTGCGCCGGTAAATGCACCCTTTCTGTGCCCGAACAGGGTGGACATGGCCGCGTCGCCACGTAACGTGGCACAGTTCACTTCCACAAACTCGCCGTGCACCAGTCTGCGGCGACGGCGCAATTCATACACCAGCCGGGCCAGACGCGATTTGCCCGCGCCGGTTGGCCCCATAAGCAGAATGGGTTCCGCCGACTCCGCACCGACCTTCTCGATCCGGTCAATCATGGCGTTAAACGCCGCATTGCGCGTGGCAATGCCGGACTTGAGAAAATTGGCGTCTCCTTCCGCCTGGGTGCGGAAACGTTCGGCCAGGCGGTCATAACGGGAAAGATCCAGATCGATGATGCCGTATGTACCCACCGGGTTCCCCTGCTTTTTACTGACAGGATTTGTCTGAAGAATGCGTGCCGGAATATGCCGCGATTCAATGAGCAGGAAGAGACAAATCTGCATAACATGGGTGCCGGTGGTAATATGCACCAGATAATCCTCATGTTCGGGGTCAAAGGGGTAAGAACAGGCGAAATCGTAAAAAGCCGCGTACACTTCTTCAAAATCCCAGGGATCGCTCACCTCGAACACGTGCCGCATCACTTCCGTTTCCGGGGACACGAGGCGCAGATCGTCGATCACCGTGTCGGCTATACCCTTGTGCTCCCTGCTGTACAGAAGTTCCATGCGATCGATGCGCAAATCCTCCTGCTGCCCCAGAGCGACTGTGGGACGCCAGCGTTCCCAGCGCTGGGCCGAAGTCCCTCGGTCCAAGGTAGAACCCAACATGCCGATCACAACGGTGGAATGCGCCATAATGCCTCTCTTTTTATAGAGTACTATAGAAAATTTTCTAACATTTCCTGCTCGTGTTAAACAAGTAATATTTAAAAATCATTTTTTATCAATATATTACAAAGTCTTCGCCGGTTGGCACGCTCCATGCTAAAAGGTATGCGGTGCGGGTGGAGCACTATCAATCTCCCCATCCGCGCCGCGCGCCGCCCCGTGGGCATATGCCGTGAGTCGGCCCACGGGGCGAGGGAGACGGAAGGTGGCACATGGAAAAGGAAATTCTGGTGGACGGCAGTCTGGGCGAAGGCGGAGGGCAGATCCTGCGCGCGGCGCTGGCTCTGTCCATGAGTCTGGGCCGCCCCTTCCGTATCAAAAATATCCGGGCGGGCCGCCCTTCGCCCGGCTTGAAACGCCAGCATCTGGCCTGTGTCCGGGCCGCGCGGGAGTTGTGCTGGGCCACGGTCACAGGCGATGAAATGGGTTCTTGCGAGCTTTCTTTTATTCCCGGCGCGCTCCGCCCCGGCGACTACCAGTTTGCCATCGGCGGAGGAGGAAGCGTCACTCTGCTGCTTCAAGCCGTTCTGCCACCTCTGCTGGCCGCTGACGGACCGTCCAGAATCACCGTGACGGGCGGCACACATGTGCCCTATGCCCCACCCTTTGAATTTCTGGCCCTGACACTGTTCCCCTGGCTGGAAACGCTCGGTCCGCGCCTTGCGGCGAACATGCTCCGCCCCGGCTACATGCAGATCGGCGGCGGCAGTGG
>JAEXGX010000181.1 GCA_023450535.1 Pseudomonadota bacterium
GACATGGACACCTTGCAGTATTCCTTGCAAGCCTTGGGCGGCGCACAGAATATGGCAGTCACCCTGACGCGGCACGAGCAGGCTTTGCGCCTCATTGAAAGTCAGCTGGCTATGGATCTGCAACTTGACGCTCCCGTGAACTTGCCTACACCTTCCGCGCCTGTGGCGAATGTGGGCGGTGCGCAGGCGGCTCCGGTTCAGCCCGGTACGGTTCCGCTTGTTGTCGGAGGTGGTGCGGCCGTCACCCCGGCTACAGGCGGTGCGGGCGGAGCCGTGGCCGGTGGAACACAGGTTGTAAGCCCCACGCCGTCCACCCCGGCGGAAAGCGCGGGAAGCTCCTCTGTTCAGCCCGGCAATGCGGATACCGCTCAGGCTCTGTATGATTCCGGCCTTGCCGCGTTCAATGCGCGCAAATACGAGCAATCTCTGAACGCCTTCAAGGATTTCTCCACCGTTTATCCTCAGCACAATCTGGTGGCTAACGCATGGTTCTGGCAAGGTGAGAGTTGTTACCAACTCAAGAAGTACGCCGAGGCCGCTCTGGCCTATGAGAAGGTCATTTCCGAGTTTCCCAACAGCAACAAGGCTCCGGATGCCTACTTCAAGCAGGGCATGTGTTTTGTGAATCTGGACAAAAAGGCCGCCGCCAAAGAACGCCTGAATCAGCTAATCAAGAAGTATCCCAAGGCGCCCCAGGCCCGCCGCGCGGAGCAGATCATCAAGGAAAAGAAGCTGTAGGGCGTTTTTGCTCAAATCCGCGCCAGCCCGTTCTTTTTTCCGGATTCGGAAAATGGAGCGTTGGTATGCGAGAGTCGACGCGGATATGTTTTGCAACGTGAACAGTCATCTGTTCTGGACGCGACTGAGAGCAACTTCGCAGGAGAACTGCTCCGGACGTTGTGGAGTGTTTCATGGGCACCAATATTCATTTGCGCTTTCCATCAGGCATCAGCACGGAGCCGGTGGTGTGCAACCTGACCAGGCTTTTCGATCTGGATTTCAACATTACCACCGCCCAGATTTCCGAGCGTCGTGAAGGCTTTCTGATTCTGGAGCTTCTGGGCGGCCCGGAAAATTGCCGCAAGGCCGTGGATTACCTCCGGAGCCGGGGCGTGGAGGTTACTCCTGTGGCGCACCGAATCCGCAGGGATGAAGCCAGATGTGTGGAGTGCGGTATGTGTACCGCGATCTGTCCTACTTCTGCTCTGAGCATGGACGAGCAGCGGCATCTTGCCTTTGACAAGGAACGTTGCACCGTTTGTACTCTGTGTACCCGGGTCTGCCCCGTGCAGGCCCTGCAAGTGGATAATGAAGGCTGAAAAGGAGAATACCATGCCGTCGCCTGCCGTTGATTCCGACGTCCGCTCCATCATGCAGGAAGTTACGGACAATCTGACCCGTAATTTGCGCGAGGCACTCGCCACCGCGCTGGAAAAGCAGCTCACCGAATCTCTGACGCAAGCCCTGCTGGAAAGCGAGTTCTATCGCAAGATCAGTACGGATATGCGCGATGGCCTGCGCCGCATCTATAAGGAGATGAACGAGGCCCGTAACGTTGGATACGATGAGACAGTGATCTCGGACAAGGCCATGGCCGACAAGTTGTTCAAAGATGCGTCTGAACAGCTTTCCGCCGTGCTTCGCCAGACTGAAGACGCCGCGAATACCATAATGGAGGTGGTGGAGCATCTTCAGGAGCTCCAGCAGGAAAATGCCATGCTGCTGGAAAAGGCGCACCGGGGCAGAATAACGCCTATGGAGTGGCAGCGGGTTATTGAGAGCAACAAGGGGTTGGGTGAAGACTTGAGCACGCTCATGACCGCCATGAGTTTTCAGGATCTCACCGGCCAGCGCATCAAGAAGGCCGTGGCCGCTATGCGGCAACTGGAATCCACGGTTCTGGAGCTGTATCTTTCCTCCGGCGTGATGATGAAGGCCTATGAGGAAAAGCCGGGGCAGGATATCGCCCGTATCGAGGAACAGGCGCGCGCTGCTGTGGCTGACCTGAAGCAGAAAGTGCAGGGGGCGGAACTTAAAGGGCCGAGCGACGATGCCTGTAAGCAGGGTGATATTGACGATCTGCTTGCGCAGTTTGGGCTGTAGCCCGCAGGGGCACACGAAAAGGCTCGATAAAATGCTTGCCAGAAGCACATTTTCAGGGCATAAAAACGCGTTAGGCATTCAGACAGGGAAACAGCCTGTTCTGTAATCCCAGGGCCCTTAGCTCAGTTGGTAGAGCCTCCGGCTCATAACCGGCAGGTCGCAGGTTCGACCCCTGCAGGGCCCACCATGTATTTCAAGGGGTTGGATTTTTACATCCAACCCCTTATATGTTTAAGAAAAACGTTATTTAAACCTTGGATTGATAAACGATTCACCGCCAGAGGCGCGAGCGAGCATGGAGTGCCGGTCTCACCTGAGCCGGCGGAGTAGTCACCTAACACAAGCTCTCGTCACTTCAATCATCTGCTGTTCCGTCCCGGCCTGTGCCGAAAGGTATACTCAAACGGCGCATCCTGCTACGAAGGGTTGATGCGTTGACCCCCATTTTCTCGGCAGCTCCCCCTTTTCCAAAAATTTTTCCTCCGCAGCTTTCAAGCGCCGCCATGATCTGTTCCGACATTTCTGTATCGGGAGTACTGCGCCGTGCGCGAGTCCGTCTGGAAAGATCGGAGGTCAGTTCCGGAAAATAGAGATGCTGGCTGTAACCAAGCTCTTGCGTGGATATTTTTGCATTGAGCATAGCCCTCTCAATACATGTCTTAAGCTGCCGGACATTGCCGGGCCACGAATAATTTTTAATGGCTTGTCTTTCCTTACTTCCTATAAAAGGAGGAGGACTGACTTCCATTTTGCTGGCGAAAAAGTTGAAAAAATGTTTGACAAGCACCTGGATATCTTTGTGCCGGTTACGCAGAGGCGGTATTTTTAAAGGATATACACTGAGCCTGTAATAAAGATCTTTGCGGAATTCTCCTCTTTCCACCATCGTGCCCAGATCTCGGTTGGTAGCCGCAATAACTCTGAAGTCCACGGTGGAAGCATGTTCGCTGCCTATTTTCTGGACTTCGCGTGTTTCCAATACTCGTAGCAGGCGAGACTGTGCGGCAGGTGACAGTTCTCCTACTTCATCCAGAAATATGGTTCCTCTGTGCGCCTGTTCAAAGTACCCTCTGTTAGAGGATACCGCGCCTGTAAAGGAGCCTTTTTCGAAACCGAAGAAAGAGCTTTCCACCAGGCTTTCGGGGATGGCTCCGCAGTTTACTTTTATGAACGGCATGGAAGAGCGGTGGGAAAGAGTATGTATGGCATCAGCCTTGAAGGGAATTACAAATAATAACGAGGATGATTCTACCAGAGCAAATTAATTTTAGAGCATAGGCAGGGGCATAATGCCCCTGCCCCCCATTAGTACACTATGTTATAATTATGGGGGTCCGGGGGAGATTATCTCCCTGCCAGACCGGCTCGGTCCCGGCGGGGTGCGGGGCGGAGCCCCGGTTTGTCATCATTCTGATACTTTTACTAAAGGAAAATTTTACCAGTTATAATGACAACAGCCGTCACTACGCAAATAGACAGAATAATAAGGATGGGAGCGATTTTCCAAATTGCTTTCGTGGTTACCCATTCGTTACCATGAAGCATAGCTGCAGTAGAACTGGCAGCGGGGGTAAGGAAAGCGAGGCAGCAGGCAACGGTCACAAGAATGACCGGCTGCTCTGCCAGCATACCGTTGGCCGTGCAGTAAGAAAATACTATTGGCATGAGAGCAACCGAGATAGCTGTGTTATTGATAAATTGTGTAAGGATAACACCAACAATACCAATAC
>JAEXGX010000259.1 GCA_023450535.1 Pseudomonadota bacterium
GAACAGGCCCGCTCGGTCATTGCTGCCGCCGCGCATGATGTCGATGAATGGCAGAGCGCGCGGGATCGCGCCCTTGACGCCTGGGAGGAAGAACTGGTTCTGCGCGTTATGGATGCGGCGCACCGCCATGCCGATCTGCTGGGCACATCCTTTGCGCGTGAGGCTGACTGGAAGGTTTTTGACGAGGAAGAGGCTCCCCGTATCGCCCGGAGCTGTATCGAGAAATTTCTGGCTGCACAGCAGGAAGAAATGCGGGCATGGAATGAGAAATTGCGCCTCTTTCAGGGTGAACTCAACGAACTTTCCGTGCTCTGTCTGAAAGCTGTGGAAGAAAGCGCCGCTGAACTCGGCGACATATGCAGTACCACAGGCCGTCTGGATCATTTCTTGGTACAGACTAACGCGCACATGAAACAGGTCGCCCTGTTTCTGGCCGGTGCGGGCACAGGGGCTGTGGTGGGAGGAGGCTTGTTCAATCTTGTGGCTTTAGGCAGTGCTGCGTTTTTATTGGTGATGAATCCGGTCGCCTTGCCTGCGGCCGCGTTGCTGGGCGTGGCGGCCTATGCTCTGCAAAATCTGGGTAATCCCGCAAAGCGCAAGGCTGCGTTTTTGGAGCGCAAGAGAAAAAAGAGCGCCCAATGGGCGAAAGAAGTGCGCGCTCATCTGGAACAGGAATTGGAAGCCTCCCGCCAGGAATTGACGGAAGCCTATAAAAGCGCTGTAGCGAGGGGATTCGTGCCCGCTTTGGAAATTCTGACTGGAGAAGCCGTTCATCTCAAGCTCTACCTGGCGGTGATGGACAAGATTCGGGCTGACTCCAGCGCGTTTGAAGCCCGGCTGGAGAAAGGCCTGCGTGCTTTAGAGCTGGATGCGGGACAGTCCCGGGAACAGATGGATAGTCGGGAAGGGGAGATATCTGAACCTGTATAACAGGATAACTTTTTGCGTATCCCCGTGCGAGATTTTGGCACATGTGCGAAGCGAAATGGACGAGAGCGTTTAATATTGAAAGTCTCTGTAAAGCCGGATGAAATGAATCTTGGCGGAGGCAATCTGCCAGCCAGAGCATTGGATCCTGGCTGGCAGATATTTTCAATCGTAACATGTTCTACAGAATGATAAAAAAGCCTTAAAGAAGGCTGCCTCTTCAACCTCCCCCAGTACTTGCGGGGGGCAGGGTACGGGATGGAAACCCGTTTTATCAACATTTTGATGGTAAATTGCTCTACTGACAATTGAGAACGGACTTGAATCATGCTTTCCATTTTGCTTGTGCTGTTTCCCGTCGCGCTGTTGCTTGTTACCGGTATTCTTGCAGACAGACTGCACCTGTTGCCGAGCGGTGGAGCGGTCGCGCTTAATCAGTTTGTGTTTAATATTTCCATGCCGTGCCTTGTGTTCAGTTCCACAGCGTTATGTGCTCCAGAAGATCTGGCGCAAGGGCCGTATATTTTGGGTACGCTCGGCGTATCATTCATGTGTTATTGGCTGGTGCAACTGTTGCTTTCCCGAGGTTTGCGCGAATTTAAGGCCGAAGCTGCATTGATGGGATTTCTCTCCAGCTTTTCCAATGCCGCCTTTCTCGGCCTGCCTATCCTCATGGAATTTATGCCGGGCAACCATGAAGTGGTGCTGGCGAGCACCATCACCATTGTCATGGCCACAGCACTCATTGTTTTTTGTATGTTCCTCCTGGAATGGTATGGTAATGGGGAAGGCATGAATCGTAAAAAACTGCTGCGCAAGGTGGTGTTTTCTCTGCTGCGCAACCCCATTCTCATAGCCACATTGCTGGGCGGTGCGGTATGTTTGGCGCGACTCCCTATTCCCGAGGTGTTGCTCAAATTCTTGCGCATGGCTGCTGCCACGGCCGTACCCTGTGCGCTTGTTGCGCAGGGCATGGTACTTTCCGTTCAGATGACCAGCACGGCCGGAGGAGAAAGCCACCCTCGCAGACAAATCTTTGTTCAGCTTGTCAAATTGCTCCTCATGCCTCTGCTTACTTGGTGGGCGTTGGACGCATTTGGCGTGGCTCCCGCCTGGATGGCGGCGGGGGTAGTGCTGGCTGCCATGCCCACAGGCTCGATGTCTTTTGTTATTAGCGAAACCTATCGTGTGGGCGAACGGGATTGCTCGCAGATTATCCTGATTGGCACGGCGGCCAGTGTTCTGACTGTGCCTGTATTTCTTTATATGTTGCAGCGAACAGTTCTGACGGGCATATAAGCGCTCTGCGTCGGAATTTTTGCCGCTGTTTTCACCTTAAACGCCGGTTTGACCGGTGAGGGAGCCCAATATGGCATTTAAAGCCGCAGTACTCGGATTGGGGAATATCGGCCGTTTTGCCGTGGAAGCATTGGAAATTGCACCGGATTTCGATTGCATTGGCGTTGTACGCCGGAAGGAATCGCTGGGTAAGGCTCCGCATGAGTTGCGTGGCGTGCCGGAATTCTCTTCAATGGAGGAACTGGTCAGGGATATGGGCAAACCGGATGCGGTACTGATTTGTTCCCCTTCCCGTCAGGTACCGGACAATGCCGCCGCGTTGCTGGAACAAGGTTTTAATACCGTGGACAGTTTTGATATCCATGACCGCATTGTGGAAACAGTGGATCGTCTGGATGCCGCAGCCAAGGCAGGACAGGCTGTGAGTGTGACTGCGGCAGGCTGGGACCCCGGCACGGACTCCATGCTGCGCGCACTGTTTGAGGCCATGGTTCCTGTAGGGACGTCGTTCACTAATTTCGGGCGCGGCCGTTCCATGGGGCACTCCGTTGCGGCCAGGGCTATTTCCGGCGTTGCGGACGCCACTGCCATCACTATTCCCATGGGCGGGGGGCGGCATTCCCGTCTTGTTTATGTAACGCTCCAGCCCGGCGCAAAATTCGACGATGTACGTGCGGCGATCAAGACAGACCCGTATTTTGCCCACGATCCCCTGGATGTACGCGAAGTGACGGCGGAGGAGATGCCTTTTGTGGCTGATGCTTCCCACGGCGTGTTGCTGGAACGTCTGGGCGCATCGGGGCGTACCTCCAATCAGCATTTGAGCTTTGATATGCGGATCAATAATCCCGCCTTGACTGCCCAGGTACTCGTGGCGGCCGCCCGCGCCGCTGCCCGTATGGCTGAAATTAAGCATTTCGGCTGCTATACACTGATCGACATCGCGCCGGTGCGCCTCTTGCCCGGTGAGCGTCGCGATCTGCTGCGTCGTCTGGTATAATTCGGAGT
>JAEXGX010000311.1 GCA_023450535.1 Pseudomonadota bacterium
GGGCCAACTTGACCGCTTCCTTGACGAAATTTTAAATCGTCTCGCTCCGGGCGGCAGGCTTGCAATCATTTCCTTCCATTCTCTGGAAGATCGGGCCGTGAAGCAACGTTTTAAACGCTGGAGCAGCGACTGCATCTGCCCTCCTCACCTTCCCCGTTGCGTTTGCGGCCACAAGGCGGAAGTCTGTCTGCTCACCAAAAAACCCGTGCTTCCCTCCAGGGAAGAACTTGTCCTTAACCCGCGCGCGAGCAGCGCAAAACTGCGAGCGGCGGAAAAGCTGCCCGGGCTCCCCGGCTCCGTCCGTCGGGGAGCCCCGGCATGAAGAAAAACGGCACCCTCGGCGCAGGAGGCTGGATGCTCGGCCTTGTCCTTTCCCTGCTGTTCAGCATGGTACTCGGCGTGGCCCTGATCTGGCTCAGCATCGACCGTAACGACACCGCCTATACCATTCACAAGCTGCAAAAGCGGGTGGAAGAGGCGCGCAGTCACGTTAACAAGCTGGAAGTGGAACGCGATAGCCTGCTTTCCCCCTATGTATTGGGCAAGAAAGCGGAAGAACTGGGCATGGGCATGGCCGATCCGGGTCAGGTCCGCCGCCTGGAAAAACAATAGGAACCGTCATGCGCCCGGGATCATCCCTTTCCATGCGCGCCGCCGGTCGAGGTCCATCGTCCCGTCGGCCCCACACCAACCAGCGTCGGCCTTCAGATCCGCGCGAAGCTGAAAAAAACAGCTCCCGGACTGACTGGCAAACGTTGCGTTTCCAGATCGCCGCTGTCCTCTTCGGCGTCCTCTGGGTTGTGCTGTGGGGCCGGGCCTTTTATGTCCAGATCGTCATGGGGCCCGAACTTGCCGAACAGGCCATGCGCCAGCATACGTACACCGAGCTGGTGGAAGCGCGGCGAGGAACCATATACGACCGCAATAATCAAATGCTGGCCCGTAGCGTACAGGTACGATCGGTCTATGCCAATCCCCGTGAAGTGCGGGATCCGAAGCACACCGCCCTCACCCTTGCCCCTCTTCTGGGACTGGATGCGGAGTCCCTCCAGAAACAACTGGAAAAAGATCGTTCCTTCATCTGGGTGAGCCGCAAGATCGACGACGCCACAGCCAGCGCCGTCCGTAATGCAGCTCTGCCCGGCATCGGTCTGTCCCGCGAATACGAGCGGGTATATCCTTTCAAGCATCTGGCCGGGCAACTGCTCGGCTTTGTCGGTCTTGATAACGTGGGGCTGGAAGGAATTGAACGTTCATTCAATGATCTTCTTGCCGGAACGTCGCAGAAAAACGTCGTGCAGCGTGACGGCACCGGGCGAGGGTTCTATACTGACAGCTCTAGCGCGGCCCAGGGCAAGGATCTCCATCTCACCCTGGACGTGCAGATCCAGTTCATCGCGGAAGAAGTCATCGCGGAAGCTGTACGCGAAGCTGACGCCAAATGGGGCGGAGTGCTCATTTCCGATGTGGAATCCGGCGAAGTTCTCGCCTGGGCGCAGTATCCCTTTTTCAACCCCAATACATTTCGCCTTTCCACACCCGCTGAATATCGCAACCACCTCTCTGCCGACGCGCTGGAACCCGGCTCAACGCTCAAGCCCTTTCTGGTAGCCGCCGCGCTGGAAGAAAAAATCGTTACTCCGGATACCATGTTTTATTGCGAAAACGGCACATGGCGAACCAGCAAAATCGTTATCGGCGACGACGGCCGTGCCTACAAGGACCTGCCTGTTTCCAAGCTGTTGACCTATTCCAGCAACATCGGCATGGCCAAACTTGCGCTTGAAGTGGGCGCGCAAACCTACCGCACCTACCTTACCCGCCTCGGCTTCGGCCAGCGCACGGGTATTGGCGTGGGTGAAAGCCGGGGCATCCTGCACCCCATCCAGGACTGGATGGAAGTCAACCTGATGTCTGCCGGCTTCGGACAGAGCCTGTCCGTAACAGGCATCCAGATGCTCCAAGCCTGGACCACGCTCGCCAATGGGGGCGTCTTCCGGCCTCTGCGTCTGGTGCAGGATGAAAGCGGCCTGGAACATCAAGCCAGCCAGCGCGTATTCAGCACCCAGACAGCCAACGAAGTCATGCGCATGCTCATCGACGTGGTAGACGGAGACGGCACGGGCACCCGCGCGCGCATTCCCGGCATTCGTGTGGCAGGCAAAACAGGAACAGCACAAAAGGCCGATCCGCACAGCAAGAACGGTTACGGGGAAAAGCGTCTGGCATCCTTCGGTGGCATCGTTCCTGCGGACAAACCCCGTTATGTCATCTGGGTCATGCTGGATGAACCCACCACCGTTACCTATGGCGGCAGACTTGCTGCCCCCGTATTTCAGAAAGTTGCCAGCCGGGTACTCGCCTATGGTGGCTATCTGCCTGGCGTAGTATTCGCCACTGCGGACGACGTCTCGAACGCGTCTTCCTCTCCCCGCCCTGTCCGCCCTGCAAAACCCGCCAAAGTAAAGGCCGGTATCAGCCCCGATGTGACAGGCATGAGCCTGCGCCGGGCCATGGAACGTTTTGCTCAGGCGGGCGTTGTGCCGGAAGTGCGCGGCGAAGGGCTGACCGTATTCCGGCAACAGCCTGCTCCGGGCGAGGCACTGGAAACAAAGGGAACTCCCCTGCCCAGTATTGTCTGGATGTCGCAGGATGCCTATGAGGCTGATGTCCGCAAGGCGGAGGAACGGCACGCCAGCGGACAGGGCAATGAACAGGGCACGGACATGGCGACGGCCAAAGCAGCCGTCCCCCCTGACACCGTTGCCGCCCCTGCCCCGCAGGAAAAAGTGCAGACAGGCAAACGTTCCGCCGTGCAGGCCAAAAAGACGGAAACGGAAGCGGTAAAAAAGGAAACCTCTCCCCAGAGTACGCAAAAAAAAACGGGCGTCAGTCGAAAAACCACACGAACTTCCGCAAAAACCGGTACGGCGACCACCGCAAAAACCGGAACAGGCGCCCGGTAAGGATATTGCATGAACATAACGCTGAATGAGCTTTGCGACCGCATACGAAAAAGCCCTCGATCCATCCGTACCGACTCCCGGCAGGTGGAAGCGGGCGATGTCTTTGTGGCTTTGCCTCCCGCCGCACGGGAAGGTTCCGGTGCGCCCGATCTCCGGTCTGACTATATCCGCAGTGCAAAAGCCCACGGTGCAAGCGTTATTGTGGCCGATCCCCGTTTCACCGCAGCCGCAGACAATGTGACGGACGGGGATTCCCCGGACTTCATCCCGGTTGTGGACACGCGATCCGCCCTCGGTCAGCTTGCCTCCGCCCGCTGGGGTACGGAACACCTGAATTTTCCTGTCATCGCGGTGACAGGCACGAACGGCAAGACTACCTGCGCCTATCTGCTGGAACATGTCTGGCGCTCAAGCGGCCGCAAGGTCGGAGTGCTCGGCACGGTGAGTTATCGCTGGCCCGGCCATGAAGAAGAAGCACCTCTGACGACTCCGGGCTGTTTGAACATTCACGAACGTCTTGCCGCCATGCGCGACGCAGGAGTCGAAGTCGCCATCATGGAAGTCTCTTCTCACGCCCTGGATCAGAATCGTATTGCCGGGGTGGAGTTTTCCGGAGCGCTGTTTACCAATCTGACGCAGGATCACCTCGATTATCATGACGGCATGGAAGACTATTTCGCCGCCAAAAAGAAACTGTTCACAGCCGTACCCCGCGCGGACAAGGTCATGGCGCTCAACGCCGATGATTCTTACGGCCGCCGCCTGTTGGAAGAGTTGCCCCACGCCGTACCTTTCGGGCTCGACCATACGTCTGACCGATTGGCCGCTACAGGTCTTGCCTGCACCGTGCTTTCCGACACCCCGCGCGGCATGGAACTGCAACTGGGCTGGCAGGGCGAAAGCTGGCTGCTGTCAACACCGTTGGTGGGCAGACACAACGCCGCAAATCTTTCCGCAGTTATTGCGCTGGGGCTGCAAATGGGATTTCAGCCCGGCGATTTTTCCTGTTTTCATGAATTTTGCGGCGTGTCGGGCCGCCTGGAACGCATCCCCACGCCGGAAAGCGGCAGAGGAGCAAACGTTGGCATCTTTGTGGACTATGCCCATACTCCGGACGCCTTGACTCGGGCGCAGGAAGCACTGCGTGACGCCGGGTTCTCCCGGATTATCACCGTGTTCGGCTGCGGCGGAGACCGCGACCGCACCAAGCGCCCGCTCATGGGAAAATCCGTGGCGCGCGGCAGTGACGTGGCCGTACTGACTTCCGACAACCCGCGCACCGAAGATCCAGAAAGCATCATGGATGACGTGATGCCCGGCCTGGCCGGTGCAGGAGAAATCCACCGCGAAGCCGACCGCCGCAAGGCCCTGGCCCTGGCCCTTGATCTCGCACGCTCCGGGGACGCCGTTCTGGTAGCTGGCAAAGGGCACGAACCATATCAAATTATCGGTAAAGTCAAATATCCTTTCAGCGATCAGCAAATTCTCAAGGAGCTGCTGCGGTGAGCATGACGCTAGCAGAAATGGCGCGGGCGGCCCGCGCGACGCTTATCCTGCCTCACGACTGCGCCAAGGGTGCAGCGGAACAGGAAATTTCCTCTGTCTGTCACGACAGCCGCAGTGTCGTCCCCGGTTCGCTTTTCGTCTGCATCCGGGGCGAAAACAGCGACGGACACCATTTCGCCGCTCAGGCCGTGCATTCCGGCGCAGATGCCGTGCTGGCCGAGCGCGACCCTTTTGACGGCCAGCCCCTCGTTCCCCTGCTCCTGACCGAGGGTGAAGACTCCACACAGGCTCTGGGCCGAATCGGCCATGCCTGGCGCAAGGCATTCTCCGGCAAGGTGGTCGGCATTACCGGCACGGCGGGCAAAACCACCCTCAAGGAAATGCTTGCCCATACTCTGGGCATGGCGGCGGACGGCACGGCCAAAGTGGCCCGCAATCCGCTCAACCTGAACACGCAGGTCGGCCTGCCCGAATCCATGCTGGCCGCGCGTGGCAACGAGAATTTTTGGGTCATGGAGGCGGGCATCAGCAACCCCGGCGATATGGACGAGCTTGGCCCCATGCTGGAACCCGACCTCGCCATTATCCTCAACGTTGGCCCAGGTCATGCCCTGGGTCTCGGCGACGCGGCCCACGGTGGAGCCGCGCACTACAAGTCGCGCCTGCTGAAATACGTCGCGCCCGGCGGCATGGCGCTGGTCAGTGCGGATTACCCCGATCTCGTGCGGGAAAGCGACACGGTGCGCAAAAACATCATCCGTTTTTCCACTACCGGGGCGGATACCCCCTATCGTGCGGAATATCTGGGCCTCGCGCCTGAGGGGCGTGGTCGTTGCCGTCTCTGGCTGGACGGGCATGAACTGGAAGCGGAAAGCGCCCTGTCCGGCCCCTTTGCGGCTGAAAATATGATCGCTGCTGCCGCAGCAGCACACCTTCTCGGCCTGAATGACGACGAAATACGTTCCGGCCTTGCCACGGCCCCCCTTGCGACCCAGCGCTTCAACCGCCATGAGCTTCCCGGCTGGGTCCTGCTCGATGACACGTATAACGCCAACCCGCTTTCCTGTTCCCGGATGATCGAAGCGGCGATGGGATTGCGGAGCTCAGGTAACCTTGTTTTCGTCATGGGTGAAATGCTGGAGCTCGGAGAGCTGGCGTCTTCCTCCCACTTCGAACTGGGCAGACGCATGGCAAAAGCAGGTTCGGACGCCGTCTTCTGGCTTGGTGGACACGTGGAGGACGTGAGCAACGGGCTCGCAGATGCAGGGTTCACCGGTCATTTTGCCGCCCTGCCCGCGCATGACGCCTTCCTCCCCGAATTTGCAGCATGGGAAAAAACTCTCCCGCCCAAGGGCGGCCGGAATGTCATCCTGTTCAAGGGGTCACGCGGCAACCGTCTGGAAAAACTGGTCAAAGCCTTCGGGGAAACCCATGCTCTATAATCTGCTCGTTCCGCTCAGCACCGATTTCGGCCCGCTCAATGTATTCCGTTACATTACGTTCCGGGCGTCTCTGGCCATGGCCTTCGCACTGATCCTGACCATCGCCGTGGGCCCCCGCTTCATTGCCCTGTTGCACAAGCTCAAATTCGGCCAGCACATCCATGAAGACGTGCTCGCGCATGTGAACAAAGCAGGCACTCCTACCATGGGCGGCCTTTTAATCATTTTCGGCACCGTACTTTCTACCCTGCTCTGGTCCGACATCAGAAATCCCTACATCCCGCTCATGCTGCTTGTGTTCATCGGTTTCGGGCTGGTAGGGCTGGTGGATGACTGGCTGAAAATCCGCCACCATCACAACCGGGGCCTGAGCGCCAGAGCCAAATTCCTCGGGCAGCTTGCGGTGGCCTGTGTTTCTCTGGCGTTGCTGCTCAACGTGCCCGACTATTCCACCCGGCTTTCCGTGCCTTTCTTCAAGGGGTTCATGCCCGATCTGGGCATCTTCTACCTGGTGTTCGCCTGTATCGTGCTCATCGGTTCGTCCAACGCGGTGAACCTCACCGACGGGCTGGACGGGCTGGCCATTCTGCCCGCCGTGATCTGCGCCGGAGTATACATGGTATTCCTCTATGTGGCGGGCCACGCACAATTCGCCCAGTATCTTCAGTTTCCCTTCGTGCCCGGTGTGGGGGAAGTGGTCATCTTCTGCGGGGCACTCATGGGCGCCGGGCTCGGCTTTCTGTGGTACAATGCACAGCCCGCCCAGGTTTTCATGGGCGACGTCGGTTCCCTTAGCCTGGGCGGAGCCATCGGATTCATGGCCGTACTGTGCAAACAGGAACTGACTCTGGTACTCGTGGGCGGCCTTTTCGTCATTGAAACCCTGTCCGTCATCCTGCAGGTGGCATACTTCCGTTATACCGGCGGAAAGCGCCTGTTCCTCATGGCGCCTCTGCACCATCACTTTGAAAAGAAAGGACTGCCGGAATCCAAGATCATCGTACGCTTCTGGATTCTTTCCGTGCTCTTTGCTCTGGCCGCCCTGTCCATTCTGAAACTTCGCTGAATGCGCCGAAACGTATGTTTCCGGAGATTGAATATGACCTGTAATCCTTCCCTGCTTACTCCTGTCAACGCCGATACCGCCGCCATTGTCGTTGGCGGCGGACGTTCCGGTCAGGCCGCTGCGCGCCTGTTGCGCCGTCTCGGGGCATCCGTGCGTCTGCTGGAAAAACGTCCGGAGACTCTGCCCTCCGAATTTGCGGCCTGGGCCGAGTCTGAAGGCGTAGAAATCCTCGGGGGAGAACACAAAGCGGAATATTTCCGTGACGCGGACATTCTCATCCCCAGCCCCGGCGCAGCCGTATCCATAATCCGCCCTCTGCTGACGCCCGGCGAAGAGCCGGAAATCATGGCAGAAACAGAGCTGGCCTGGCGTCAGCTCGAAGGCGAGCCAGTTCTGGCTGTGACCGGCACCAGCGGCAAAACAACCACCACGAGTATGTGTGCCGCCATGCTTGAAGCCCAGGGGCTGGATGTCTTTCTCGGCGGCAACATCGGCACCCCTCTTTCGGAATATATACTGGCCCGCACCGCAGGACGCCCCCGGGCCGATGTTCTGGCGCTGGAGCTTTCCAGTTTCCAGCTTCAGACCTGCTCCACGCTCAAGCCCCGCGTGGCCGTGCTCTTGAATATTTCCGCCAACCACCTTGATTACCACAAGGACATGAAGGAATACATCGAAGCCAAGATGCGCCTGTTCCGCTGTCAGGACACGACGTGCCTTGCCGTGTTCGGCCCTGGTCTGAGAGGCTTGCCCGAACGCATGAATGTTAAAGCCCGTATAAGCTACTTCGACCCCGATTCTGCCCGCTTTCCCGATATGCAGCTCATAGGCCCGCACAATCACGCCAACGCCGAAGCCGCCTGGCAGGCCTGCAAGGAGTTCGGCGTAACGCTGGAACATGCCAGAAAGGCCATACAAGATTTCAAAGCGCTTCCCCACCGCCTTGAACGCATCACGGAAAGCGGCGGCGTGCTCTATGTCAACGATTCCAAATGTACCACAGTGGAAGCGCTCAAGGTGGCACTGGCCTCTTTCGAGCGCCCCGTGCTGCTTCTGGCTGGCGGCAAGTTCAAGGGGGGAGATCTGAATGCTCTGAAACCTCTGCTAAAAAAACACGTAAAAGCCGTGGGGCTTTATGGAGCGTCGCGGGAAATTTTTGAGCCCGCTTGGAAGGATTTTCTGCCCGTGAGTTGGGATGAAACGCTCCGTTCCGCCCTCGCCCGCCTGCGCGGCCTGGCCCGGCCCGGCGACGTGGTGCTGCTTGCGCCCGCGACATCCAGCTACGACCAATACAAAAACTACCTTGAACGCGGCGACGATTTCAGGCGCGCCGTGACTGATCAGGACTGAAAGCATGGCCTACGCGACAAGCTCTCCGCTCAACGGCCCGGCTTCCCGGGCACCCCGCAGTTCAGCCCGGAACAACTCCCGAGCAAAGTTTCACACTCCGGAAGCCCCGCTTTCCGTGGGGTCCATGGACTGGTGGCTGGCTGCGGTCGTGCTCACTCTGTTGTGTATTGGCCTGCTCATGGTACTTTCTTCCAGCGGCGTCATCGGTGAACGCCTGGCCGGGGACAAGTATCTCTTTTTCAAACGCCAGCTCATCTTCACCGGCGTGGGCGGCATAACCCTGCTTATCGCCGCATGGCTGCCCCGCCGCATCATTGACGGGCTGGCCTATCCTGCGCTTTTTTTCGCTTTCCTGCTGTTGCTGGCCTGCATTACGCCCTTCGGCCTCCGGGTCAACGGTGCAAGCCGCTGGATTCCTTTCGGAAGCTTTTCCCTGCAACCCATGGAATTCGCGCGCATCGCCCTGGTGTTGTATCTTGCCTATTTTATGAGCACCAAACAGGCTCTGGTGAGAACCTTTATCAAGGGCATCATCCCGCCCTTTGCCGTGACCGGGGTCATCTGTTGCCTGCTGCTGCTCCAGCCCGACTTCGGCGGAGCCATGGTCATGGTCACGCTGCTCTTTTTCATGTGCCTGGTGGGCGGAACACGCTTTCTTTACCTGTTTCTGACTCTCGGGCTGACACTGGGATCGGCTGTCATGCTGGTGATGATAGAGCCTTACCGTATGCGTCGCCTGCTGGCCTTTATTGACCCTTTCAAAGACGCTCTGGATACTGGCTATCAACTGGTTCAGTCACTCTACGCATTGGGGAGCGGAGGACTTTTCGGCATGGGCATGGGCAACAGCATGCAAAAAATGCTCTACCTGCCCGAGGCGCACAACGACTTTATTATGGCAGTGGTCGGAGAAGAACTCGGCTTCATCGGCGTCACGCTGATCATGCTGCTCTTTGGCATGTTCTTCACCCGCTGTTACCGCATCATCATGGGGCAGAGCGTATTGCGTGATCGCCTCACCGCTTTCGGTATCACACTGGTCATCGCGCTGGGCGCGGTGCTTAATCTCGCCGTTGTGCTCGGCATGGCCCCCCCAAAAGGCGTGGCCATGCCCTTTCTCAGCTACGGCGGCAGCAGCCTCATCGCCAGCATGATCTGCGTGGGGCTTCTGCTCAACTATTCACGCACGTCGCGGGAGTGAATCATGGCTTTACGCGTCATTCTCACCACCGGCGGCACGGGCGGGCATATTTTCCCCGCTCTGGCCGTGGCCGAAGCATTGAAGAAAAGACTGCCCGACACGGAAATTTTGTTTGTAGGCGGCCAATACGGACCGGAGGCCGATCTCGCCGCCCGGGCCGGGCTTGAGTTTCACGGGCTTGCGGTACGCGGCATGCTCGGGCGCGGACTGAAAGCCTTGCCTGCTATGGGAGCCATGGCCAAGGGCATCTTCCAGGCCAGAAAGCTGATTGGCGAACGGAGGCCCGACGTGGTCATGGGCTTTGGCGGTTATGCCGCATTTGCCACCGTGTTCGCCGCATTTACCCGCGGCTTGCCCACGGGTATTCACGAGCAAAATGCCATGCCCGGCGCAGCAAATCGTTTGCTGGGCAAATTCGTGCGCAGAATTTGCCTTTCTCTTCCGGATTTGGGGCATGCCTTTCCTGCCGCGAAATGCGTCACTACGGGCAACCCCATCCGGGCCGACATCGCAGAGCTGGGCAAAGCCGGCGTACGCGACCCCCAGTTGAAGCAGAAGGCCGGACGCTCCCGCCCTCACCTGCTGATTATGGGCGGAAGTCAGGGAGCACGTGCGCTCAACTCTCTCGGCATCATCATGCTGGCCAAACTGCGCGACGCCGGTGTGGACATTCTGCATCAGACCGGAAGCAAAGATCTGGATCGCGTACGCGCGGCCTACCGCAGTCATGGCTACGCCACAGAAGATGTGGAGGAAATGGTTCAACCCTTTGTGCATGACATGGCCGCCGCCTACGAATGGGCGGATCTCGCGCTGTGCCGCGCGGGAGCCACCTCGCTGGCCGAACTTGCGGCCACGGGCACGCCTTCCATACTTGTACCCTTCCCCTATGCGGCCCACGACCATCAGACAGGCAACGCCAAAGCCATGCAAAACGCAGGAGGGGGAATTCTTGTGCCGGAAAGCGAAATTGAAGAGTGCGACATGGCAGAGCTCGTGCTCTCGCTCCTTGCCGACCACGAGCGCCTGCTCATGATGAGCAGTGGAGCCCTTAGCCTGGCCTGCCCCAAGGCGGCGGAAGCCGTGGCGGAAGAAATTCTCGCCCTGGCGCGGTTTCGGAATGTCTGATCAGCTTTACGGCCACAAGGCGTTTCACGCCGGAGGCTGAGACGCCCCCCCCGCAGACCGGAACATAATGTTTCGGATTTGCATAATTTCAAAGTTAAACTGCTTAAGTACGAACACGCGAAGGACAGGCGGATGAATTCCAAAATCAAGGCCATACACATGATCGGCATCGGCGGATCGGGCATGAGCGGCATTGCCGAAGTGCTGCTGAACCTGGGCTACAAAGTACAGGGTTCCGATATTTCCGAGAGCGCGACCGTTCGCCAACTGCGAGAAATCGGTGCAGACATCCGCATCGGTCACGCGGCTGAAAATATCGGTACGCCGCAGGTCGTGGTGCGCTCTTCCGCTGTAGGGGACGACAACCCCGAAGTCATGGCCGCGCGGGCCAGGGGCATCCCCGTCATTCCCCGCGCGGAAATGCTGGCGGAATTGATGCGTCTGCGTACGGGCATTGCAGTGGCGGGCACACACGGCAAAACCACCACCACGTCTCTCACGGCTGCCATTTTCAAGGCTGCCGGATTCGATCCCACCGTGATCATCGGCGGACTGCTCAATGCCTATGGGGCCAACGGGCACCTCGGCCAGAGCGAATACATCATTGCAGAGGCCGACGAATCCGACGGATCGTTTCTCTGCCTGTCACCAATCATCAACGTGGTCACCAACGTGGACTATGATCATGTAGATCATTACGGCTCGCAGGAAGCTATTGATGATGCTTTTGTGGCATTCATGAACAAGGTGCCCTTCTATGGCGTGAACGTGGTCTGCGCCGACGATCCCGGAGTACGCCGCCTGCTTCCCCGCGTGAAACGCCCCGTGCTTACCTATGGTTTTGCGCCGGACAGCTCCATTCGGGGCGAGATCATGGAATGCGCCGCCAGCAGTTGGTTCCGTGTATTTCTGAAAGACGCCGACGGCACGGAAATGGAATTTGCCGAAGTGGAGCTGGCCCAGCCTGGACGCCACAATGTGCTCAACGCCCTGGCCTCCATCGGTGTGGGTCTTCAGGCGGGCATCGAACCGCGCGACTGCGTGGCCGGACTCGCCGGATTCAGCGGAGTGGGCCGCCGTTTTGAACGCAAGGGCGAAAAAAACGGCGTTACGATTATTGATGATTACGGCCACCATCCGGCAGAAATCGCTGCTACGCTGTCCACTGTCAAACAAGTCTTCCCCGAGCGGCGTGTGGTCATGGTTTTCCAGCCCCACCGCTTCACCCGCACCCAGGCCCTGTTCGGAGAATTCTGCCAGAGCTTTGAGTCGGTGGATAAACTTTTCCTGGCGGAGATTTATCCCGCATCGGAAAAGCCCATCCCCGGAGTGAGCGGTGCAAGCCTCGCCCAGGGTATCCGGCAGGTTTCCCATACGGATGTCACTTTTCTGCCTGATTTCGACGCCATTGTGGATGCGTTGAAAGAAGCACTGAAACCCGGCGACGTTCTGATTACCCAGGGTGCGGGCAGCGTCACCACCGTGGGGCCGCGCGTACTCGCCAACATGGAATAAGCAATGAAGATTCTTGACCGCCGCCATTCAGCCTTTCTCCCTCTGGCCGGGCTTACTACGCTACGGCTGGGGGGCTTTCCTCTGGCCGAAATCCGGGTGGAAAACCTTGCAGACTACGATCTTCTCTCCCCTCTGCTGGAGAAGGAGGGGGTCGACGTACGGGTGCTCGGCGGTGGAAGCAATCTGCTTGCGGCGGACGAGAAACTGCCTTTTGCCGTCATCCGCCCCCTGAACGGCATGGGGCAGCCCCCCGAAAGTGCCGGACCGGATCTGTCCACAGGGGAAGAACGGAGATTGATCCGTGTCCAAGGGGGATTGCGTATGCCGGCACTGCTCGCCTGGTGCGCTTCGCAAGGTTTATCCGGGCTGGAAGGTCTGGTCGGCGTGCCGGGCAGACTCGGCGGAGCTGTGGCCATGAACGCCGGAGCCTACAGTTGTTCACTCGCCCCGTTGCTGCAGGAGCTCACAGTATTTACGCCCTCCCGGGGGCTGCACCGTATTGAAAAAGATAGTTGGACAGCTTCTTACCGGCATTTTTCCGTCATGGGTGAGCACGCCTGGTTCATCGTTGCGGAAGCCGTCCTTTCTCTGGCTGTGAAAACTCCGGCCGAAGTGCGGGCGCGCATGGCGGAAAATATCGCCAGCAAAAAATCAACTCAGCCTATTGCCGCACATACGGCAGGCTGCGTCTTCAAAAACCCCGAAGGACAGTCCGCCGGAAAACTGCTGGATAAGGCGGGCATGAAAGGAACGGGACGAGGTGGCATGCGCTTTTCCAACATGCACGCGAATTTTCTTGTCAATGAAGACAACGGCTGTTGTGCGGCCGCTCTGGATCTTATCGATGAGGCAAAGGAAAAAGTCGCCCGCACCACGGGTGTGAATCTTGAAATGGAAATCAAGGTGTGGTCATGAGCATCATTTCTCCCCGTGAAAAACGGGATAAGACACGTAATCGGTATATTTCCTCCAGTCCTTCCCCCCAGCCCCGGCGGAGTTCCCGTTCACGCCTTGCCCCGACTGGCGCAACGGCACAAACTGCATTGATGCCGCCGCAGAACGCCGGCATTTTCCGGCCTGTTTCAGGGAGGACGGATTTCCGCAAGTTCGGGGCCTGGATCTGTACACTCGGATGTGCCGCCCTGCTCTGCGGTTCTCTGGGCCTCGGCCTGTACAAGGCCTACCATTTTTGTACTGCGAGCGATTACTTTAAGGTCAGCAGAATTGATA
>JAEXGX010000323.1 GCA_023450535.1 Pseudomonadota bacterium
GAGTAGTATACCCGCTTTGCTTTCTGATTCCCTAAGCCGCTTCGCGGCCAACGGATAAAAAGAACAAAGATTGAGTTTCGTGCCCCGCTCAACTCTGGCGACTCCTCAGAGCATTTCAATGTTGAAATGCTCTAAAAGCAGACTGAACGGGCGGCGTCCAAAGCGGCTTCAAAATCTTCGTCACCGTGGGCGAAGGAAACCATGTTGGCCTCAAAAGCGGACGGAGCAAGGAAGATATCCTTCTCTCGCATCTGCTTGTAAAAACTCTCGAACAGATCAGTATTTGCCGCCTGCACACAGGAGAAATCCCGCAAGGGCGCTTCAGTAAAATACACGGTGAACATGGAAGCAATATGCGGGATCTGTACCGGCACGCCCTTACCGCGCAGGATACTTTCCAGCTCCGCAACGAAGGCATCTACCCTGCGCTCAAGCGCAGAATAATCAGAATGCCGAAGTACGCTCAACGTAGCGAGCCCCGCCGCCATGGCGAGCGGATTCCCAGAAAGTGTACCTGCCTGATACACGTCGCCCTGCGGGGCGATGCGTTCCATAAATGCCGCACGTCCGCCATACGCGCCCACAGGCAGTCCCCCGCCAATGATTTTTCCGAAGGTGGTGAGATCCGGCATGATATCGAAACGACCTTGCGCTCCGGCATAGGAAAGACGAAAGCCGGTAATAACTTCATCAAATACCAGCAGCGCACCGTTCAGCGTGCATAAATCGCGCAACCCCTGAAGGAAGCCGGGCTGCGGCAGCATCAGGCCCATATTGCCCGCCACAGGTTCCACAAAGAGTGCGGCTACCTGTCCGGGGTTGTTTTCAAACAGCGTACGCACCGAATCCAGATCGTTGTACGGAGCCAGAAGCGTGTCTCGTACTGTGCTTTCCGGTACGCCCGGTGTGCCCGGAATGGAAAATGTGGCCAAGCCGGACCCCGCGCTGGCCAGAAAAGCATCGCCATGCCCGTGATAACCGCCGATAAATTTGATCACCTTGTCCCGTCCGGTCACGCCACGCGCAAGACGCAGGGCGCTCATGGTGGCTTCGGTACCGGAATTGACCATACGTACCATTTCCACGGAAGGCAAAGCCGTACAGACTTCCTCGGCCAAGCGCACTTCGTCTTCGCAGGGGGCGCCATAGCTGGTGCCGCGCAGGGCTGCCTGCTGCACAGCGAGAGTCACTTCAGGATGAGCATGTCCCAGCAGCATGGGCCCCCATGATCCCACAAAATCGATCATGTTCCTGCCGTCTGCTGTCAACAAGTGCGCGCCCTGAGCGGAAGCTATAAAAAGAGGATCGCAATGCACATTGCGACAAGCCCGTACAGGGCTGTTGACGCCTCCGGGAATGACTTTACGGGCACGGGCGAACAATTCCTGAGAATGGGGTGCGGACATGTTGACTCCTTCTTGATTCTGACAGCAGCCGAAACGGCATTATGGCATCCGCACGGCAAGGCCCGCCATAATCATCTCATAGAGATGACAGAAACAGAGCGGCACGCCTTTAAAGAACGGACGAAATACAACGTGGACGTTAACCTTGCGTGGCGCAGTTTAACGTTGAGATACCTCAGAGCCGGGCCGGGGGTTCGGGGAAATAGCGCATGGAAATTTTTTTGAGTTCTTTAATGCTTTCCAGTACGGCATATTCGGCAAAAGGAGGCGTCTTTCTCAGTTCCGCCACAGTTTCCAGACATTCTTCAGTACTGTGGCCATGTACCATGGTATACAAAGTATAGGGCCAATCCTGCGCCGACGAGGGCCGGTAATAACAATGGGAAATACGGGAGTGGCGGGCTGCAAGAGGACCGGCGATGTCAGCTTCTTCTTCCGTCATCTTCCAGGCCACCATGGCGTTATGCTTCCATCCCGTGCGCTGGTGCTTGATACTCGCGCCGAAACGCCGGATAGTACCGTCTTCCTTGAGACGTGAAAGCAGATCAATAACTTCGTCTTCCGTAACCCCCGCCTCACAGGCGATATCGGCATACGGCGTGAGCGTGTCGGGCAGGTTGGACTGCACAATGCGCAAAATGATTTCTTCCTGTTCCGTAAATCGCATGGCCCACCATCATGTATGAATTGCGCGCCGCCATTACGGCGAACAGCCCAGGCAGAGGCTTCCCCCTGTGGGGCTGTCGAAAGCGCGATAAAACATAGCCTCTCAAAGCGTGGGGCGCAAGTGCGTTGAACGGCGTGGTTCCGGTTTGAAGCCCCGGGCGGAACCACGCCGTTCAACGCACGTATTCGGGCAAATTGAGGAAAAGATTGATGGTGAACGTGTTGAGCTTGTCCATGATCCAGGGAAAGGAAATAAGCAATGCGGTAAAAATTGCCACCAGCTTGGGAATAAAGGTCAGTGTCATTTCCTGAATCTGTGTCGCAGCCTGGATAATGCTTACGAATACCCCCACGCTCAACCCCACCAAGAGCATGGGCAACGCAATGGAAAGGGTCAGCTCAATCGCCTGCCGTACAAAACCTATCACAAATTCTGGTGTCATAACTGTTCCTTGCTTACGCTGGCAAAAGGAAGCGCGGCTTGCTGAGGAGAGAAGAAATAATTCCCTTCGCGGGTCCGGGATACCTTCAGCCGTTCGAGCGGAGCGAGTTGCAGATAAAGAGATCAGACATGGGTTTCGCTCCACTCTACTCCGCGTAGCAATTTCATTTTAAGCTTGCTCTAAATCATAAAACTGTTAACCAGCGACCCCACGAGCAGATTCCAGCCGTCCACCATGACAAAGAGCAGCAGTTTAAACGGCATGGACACCATCATGGGAGGCAGCATCATCATGCCCATGGCAAGCAGTATACTGGATACCACCATGTCCACAATCAGAAAGGGAATGTAAATGAGAAAGCCTATGCTGAATCCGGTCTTAAGTTCACTAAGCACATAAGCAGCCGCCAGCATGACAGTGGGCACCTCGTCCTTGCTACGCGGCTGATCCATTTTAGCGATGGAGTAAAAGATAGAAATATCCTTTTCTCGCGTGTGCTTGAACATAAAAGAGCGCAAGGGCACCTGCGCCCTGTCCAAGGCCACGTTGAAATCTATCTGCTCCGCCAGGTAAGGTTGAAGAGCCGTGTCATTAATTTCCTTACCCACAGGATACATGATGATCAGCGTCATGAAAATAGCAAGGCTCGCCAAAATCTGCGTGGGAGGCAATTGCTGAATGCCCATGGCCTGCCGCAAAAAATGAAATACAATAATGATGCGCGTGAAGCTGGTGACGGTCATCATAATGGCCGGAGCCAGAGAAAGCACCGTCAGAAGAAAAAGAATCTCCAGCGCCAGAGAAACCTTGTCCGGTTCGGCCATGCCGCCGGCAAGGCTTAGCTGGATCGAGGGGACATCATCTCCCGGAGCCGCCAGCACCAGTGCCGGAAGCAACAACACCGCCAGAAGCGCCAGAAGCGCCTTCGTCAGATGCCTGTTCCAGCAACTGCCGAAAATCGGAAATCTTGCGTTCATCATGAGGGACATCGCCTTCCGTATCGTCCGTTCCGTCCAAGTCCAGCAGCGTTATCCGTTGTTCGGTTACTCCCAACAACAAGCGTTTGCCGAGATAATGCACCACATAGAGACTTCGATTCCGACCAAGGGGAAGCTGAGCTTCCAGTCGGAGATCCCGTCTGGTAAAGCCTCCTGTTGCGGGCAGAAAACGCCCCGCGCCCACTTTGCGAATCAAGCGCAGGACAATCCAGAACAACGCGAGCAACGCTATCAGAATTCCGATGGCCTGAAAATAGGCCCCCCAGGTAAAGGAGCCTTCCGTTCCTTCCTGAGGCTGGTGGGGAACTCTGGTTTCGGAATACAGCGCTGTACCTGCCCGCTGCGCCTCGACAGCGGGCGTCGTAATCAGAGGGGTGTGCCCTTCCTGCTCCGACAGGCCGGAAGCCTGAATCACTCCTCCGGCCTGCGGCGGCGTGTCGCTGTTCATACTCAGCCCAACTGTTTGACGCGTTCAATGGGGCTGATAATATCTGTCAGACGTACGCCGAATTTTTCGTTGATGACCACGGCCTCGCCGCGGGCCACCAGCTTGCCGTTGACATAGACCTCAAGAGGTTCACCCGCCAGTTTGTTGAGTTCCACCACTGACCCCTGCCCAAGCTGAAGCAGCTCATTGATAAGCAGACGGGTACGGCCAAGTTCGGCTGAAACATCCAGCGGAATATCGAGGATAAAATCCAGTTCACGCCGTTCACCGTCCGGCCGGGGAGCCTTGTAGGCTTCCGTCATATCCTTGAACCGGGCGTCCAGCGCTTTGGGAACGAGTTTTTTCTCCCGCTCTTCCTCTACAGCTCTCTGTTCATCTCCGGCAAGGGCAGCAGCCCATTCGGCGGCAAGCTTGTCATCATTATGCGCTTCCTTTTTTTCGGGAGAAGACTTGGCGTCACCCCCCGCAAGAGCGGCTTCCCATTCGGCGGCAAGTTTGTCATCTTCGCCAAGCGAAGACAGCACGTCATTTTCCGTGTCCGCGCCCCCGCTCATGGCAGTCAGCTGGCGGTCCAGTTCATCTTGATCCATAGTATCATTGCTCATGGCGCGACCTCGTTACTGCACGACGAATTCGGTAAAATAAATTCGGATCACGCGCGGCGTGCCCAAAATCTGGTTCAGCCTCGCCGCGACTTCATTTTTCAGTGCCATCTTGCCTTCGGCGGAGGAAAGTTCGGTATACGTTTTGCCGGAAAGCAGAATAATAATGGCATCCCTCACCTTGGGAGCCTGTGCGTCAAGTTCTCTAACCGCGTCCGGCGTGCTCACTTCCACTTCCATCCCCACGCGAAGATAACGATCTCCGGCGGCGTCGGCAAGATTGACCATAACCGAAGGTAAACTCGCCATACTTGTAGCCGGGCGGGGCATATCCGTAACCGGCTGATTCTGCGCGGTCTGTGAGGATTGCGGAGATTGTCCGGCCTGCGGGCTGCTCCCCGTAGCTGAAGAACCTGTCTGCGGGGAACTCGCCGTCGGCATATTGGGCGTGCCGGGCAGCAAGCCATCGCCGGGCTGACGCATCTGGAACCACCAGAAGGCAATAGCCCCCCCTATCATTAAAAAAATGAGCAACAAAATGATAAGGATAATCTTGAGCTTTGAACGCTTAGGCTTTCCACCTGCGTTTTCTTTGTCTTTTGCCGCCATATGCTCTCCTCAAAATGCCGGAGCGCCGCTCCATTTCATCCGTGCAGGAAATCGGCAGACAGCGCGAACTGCCGCCGAAAATCATGCTCCTGGCGAGCAAAATACTCGATACCGGAGCAAATGCAAAGCATGTTTCAATCCACCCCCAGCTCCATCCGCCGACTGACTCTACAGCCGAAGGATAAACCAGATTAACTTTGAAATTTTAAAATTTCAAAATTTAAAGACACGTTTGCTCCGGCACTTGAACTCGCAAGTACATTGCGCTTGCGCCTTCGCAGAGGGTGACTGCCCCGCAGGGGCCGGAGCAATGTATAAGGTAAAATTGTTCTAAAGCAGTTTACCATTGAAATTATACATTGCCGGGACACTCTGTTCCGGTTCGCAGATTTCACGCCTGAAACCGGGCGGATATTAATAGCTCTTCGGCGCAAAACACGGATACTTAAGTCTGTTTTTTCCGCCACGCCAGCTTCACCCTCCCCGGAAAGGTCACTTTTCAGGACGAAACGGTCTGGTACCGAAGATATCCGTCCCCACTCGCACTAAAGTCGCACCTTCTTCCACCGCCTGCCGGTAATCCCCCGACATGCCCATGGACAAGTGGGGCAAATGACGCCCCAGACGGCGCTCAAGCGCATCTCGCAATTCCCGCATACGCACAAACCACGGACGGGCGGCCTCGCCTTCACCGCAACGGGGCGGCAGGCACATCAGTCCGAGTTGGCGCACGCCTTCCACACCTTCAACCGCTTCTGCCAGACTTGCCAGTTCCGAAGGAAATACTCCCGCCTTCTGCGCTTCCTCTCCCACATTGACCTGAATCAGAATATCCTGCACCTGCCCTGCGGGCATACGTCGAGCAAGAGCTTCAGCCAACTTCAACGAATCAACGGAATGAACGAGTGCAAAATGCCCTGCGGCATCCTTGGCCTTATTGGTCTGGAGCGCGCCGATGGCATGCCAGCGTATCAGCGCACAATCGGGGTTCTCCGCAAGCTCCGCCTGTTTGGCGCGAGCTTCCTGCATATAGTTTTCCCCGAAGTCCCGCTGCCCAAGTGCGGCAATCTCCGCAATGGCACTTGCCGGGTGGTATTTGGATACGGCCACAAGGCATACTTCGTCCGTGCTGCGGCCCGCAGTACGGATCGCCTCGGCAAGCCCTTCACGCACCGTAAACCAGCGTTCGCGCAGGGTAGGAGCAAGTTCGTGCAACATATTACAAACCATAGCGGAAGCTTTGAACAACTTTCAGCTAGAGCAGTTTAACTTTAACGTTATGCATGGTCAGAATCCTATATTCTGACCCGCAGGTTCACGCCTCCGCCGGAGCTTGACGCCGCAAGTGAATTGAGGCTACTCCGGCTTCGCGGCGGAATCTCGCTCTGCTCGACTCCGGGAGCATTTTCAAAGTGAAAATGCTCTACCCGTCCAGCCCAAGGCCGAGATCGTGCAGTAAGTTAGTGTCTTCCGACCAGTTTTCCTTTACCTTGACCCACAGTTCAAGGTGTACCTTGCCACCCACAAGAGCCTGAATATCCTTGCGGGCTTCTGTGCCGACTTCCTTGATGGTGGCTCCGGCCCGACCGATGACCATAGCCTTGTGCGAGGGCCGGGCAACGTAGATTACGGCATGGATCACGGTCTGCTTGCGGCTTTCATCCTCTTCCCAGGCTTCGATATCCACAGC
>JAEXGX010000407.1 GCA_023450535.1 Pseudomonadota bacterium
GCTTTGTATTGGAACTGCTGGAGCTCACGGTATTGACGGTGCGCGAATGGACAAATTTGTCGCTTTCCCTGGGAACCCTGCTCGCCGTTCCCGTCTGGGTGGGCACAACCTTGTTATCTTCCCTGTATTCCCTGATTTTCTTCATGCTTTATCTGTTGATCCTGCCGCGCCGGGCACACGGCGGGCGCTGGGATAAACGGCTGACCTGTCTGATATTTTTTGCGTATGTCGGCTTGAATATGTTTGAAGAGCTATCGGAACTGTTTTTCTGGGACGAATTCACTTCCCGCTTCAACTTCGTAGCCGTGGATTATCTGGTTTACACTCAGGAAGTCATCGGGAACATTATGCAATCGTATCCGGTGATTCCCATGCTCGCGGGGATGTTCGTTCTTGCGCTGCTGGCCGCCTGGCTGGTCCGGCGGAAGCTGGTGCCTGTCATGGATGCCGCAGATGCGCCCCGTGCGGGCTGGCGGGGGGTGGCGTCTTTAACTCTGACAGGCTGCGCCTGTCTGCTGAATCTGCCCGATTACATGGCGCTGTCGGAAAAGAGCGGCGATCGTTACATTTCGGAGCTTTCACGTGACGGTTTATACAGCCTGTTTCACGCCTTTTTCTCCAATGAATTGTCCTATCGGGATTTTTATCCGACCCTGCCGGAAAAGGACGTCGAAGCGCGTATGGCCGCGTTGGGCGTAGGAGAGGCACAGCCCCCGGCCGGGCCAGAGCGCCGGGCGAATGTGGTTGTCGTACTCATGGAGAGTATGGGGTCGGAATTTTTCAGCGAGTTCCGCAATGACGGCCTGATACTTACTCCGGAACTGGAAAAACTGGCGGCGCAATCCCTGTATTTCAGCCGGGTTTACGCAATAGGCACGAGATCGGTGCGGGGGATTGAAGCTTTGACCCTTGGCTTGCCGCCCCTGCCGGGCATGGCCCTGGTGCGGCGGCCCGGTAATGATCACCTGTATACGCTGGGCAGTGTTTTCCGGGAACGCGGTTACGACACGAAATGGATTTACGGGGGATTCGGTTACTTCGATAATATGAATGCATTTTTTGAAGGAAACGGATTCAGAATCGTGGACCGCAAGTCCTTTACCGAGGATGAAATCAGCTTTGCCAATATATGGGGCGTATGCGACGAGGATTTGTTCCGCAAGGTCGTGCGCGAGGCCGACGCTTCGTATGCGGCAGGGCGTCCGTTCATGGATGTGGTGCTGACCACCTCCAATCATCGTCCCTATACCTTTCCGGAAGGGCGGATTTCTCTGCCTTCCAAGGAGGCCGGACGTAAGGGCGGCGTCATGTACGCCGACTATGCCGTGGGACGTTTCATGGCGGAGGCACGGACCAGGCCGTGGTTCAGTGATACGGTGTTCGTGTTTGTGGCTGATCACGGCGCGGGCAGTGCCGGACGGGAGGAGCTGAATTTCGAGAACCACCATATCCCGCTGATTATTCACGCGCCCGGCTGGGTACCGCCGCGCCGGGTGGATACACCGATCAGTCAGATTGACGCCGCGCCGACCCTGCTTGCGCTGCTGAATCTGCCGCATGAGCGTTTCATGGGGCAGGACGCCTTGGCGGAAGATTATATTTCCCGTCTCTTTCTCGGCAACTATCAGAAAATAGCCTACGCCCAGGGGGATGAGGCGGTAATAATGGGGCCGGTGCGTCATGCGCGTTTTTACCGCAACGGAGAAGTTGTGGGAGAAGGGAAGGCTGACCGAAAGGAACAGGAAGTGCCCGCCCCGGATGCCGCGTTGCAGGATGTATTGAATGAAGGCGTCAGTTTTTATCAGCACGCCGACAAATGGCAGAGTTTCTTGCAGGAACGATAGGTAGCCGCAGAGGCAGTTGAAAAAATTAAAATTCTTGAGGGGGGTTCTCGCCCCCCTCAAACTCCCCCCGGCACCTGCCTGAAAGGGTGGCGGGCAACGCGGGCGTACTACGCCCTGCACCCCTCATTATGGCACTGTGTAACAATTATGGGGGTCCGGGGGAGATAATCTCCCCCGGTTTTTCATCGCACTGTGGCTGCTGACTTTGTCAGCAGCCACAGTGCGATATTTTACAGCGCCAAGCGGTAAATGGCGGCCACGGCGTCGTCATCCAGCGGCACGAAGTTGCCTATGGGGTGTTCCTTGGTTGCGCCCAGTATTTTGACCATCAGGGGAATGTCTTCTTCCTTTGCGCCGATGTCGGTAAAGGTGGAAGGCATGCCCAGCGAGTCAAGGAAATGTCGGAAGCGTTCAATACCCTGGGCCGCCGTTTTTTCCGGTCTGGCGAAGTCCATGTCGCAGCCCCATACGCGGACGGCGAACTGGGCGAAGCGGTTGATGTCGTGCCGCATGACGTAGCGCATCCAGGCGGGCATGATTACTGCCAGTCCCGCCCCGTGCGTCACATCGTACAGGGCGGAAAGCTCATGCTCGATGGCGTGGCTCGCCCAGTCCTGAACGCGCCCGGTGCCGCAGAGATTGTTATGCGCCACCATGCCTGCCCACATGATATTGGCGCGCGCCTGATAGTCTGCGGGGGCGCTCATGACCTTGGGGGCTTCCGCAATTATGGTTTTCAGGATGCCTTCGCACAGGCGATCCGTCACCTCTACATCGCGCGTGTTGGTGAAATAGCGCTCGCAGACATGGGCCATGATATCCGTAATGCCGGAGGCTGTTTGCCAGGCGGAAAGGGAACAGGTGAAAGCGGGATTCATGATGGCGAAACGGGGCCGCAGTACATCGCCGTGGGCTGCACGTTTAAGCAGTCCCTCTTCGCGGGTGATGACCGATGTGGGCGATCCTTCACTGCCCGCCGCCGCGATGGTCAGCACCGTACCCACGGGCAGAGCGTGTTCGGCGGGCTTGCCGGGATCAAACCTGCCGCCGAAGAAATCCCAAAAATCGCCGTCGTAGAGCGTGCCCAGGGCTATGGCCTTGGAAGAGTCGATAACGCTGCCGCCGCCCACGGCCAGCACGAAATCGATGCCTTCCCGGCGGCATAGCTCAATGCCTTCACGGACAAGCCCGCTACGGGGATTGGGTTTTACGCCGCCCAACTCGACATGGGGGAGTTTTGCTCCGTCCAGCGCCGCGACCACGGCATCCAGCGCGCCGTTTTTTTTGACGGATGTTCCTCCGTAATGGATGAGAACCTTTGTACCGCCGAAGCGGCGGACCAGTTCGCCCGTCTGCGTCTCCGCGCCCTTGCCGAAGGCAAAGTATGTGGGGGCGTAAAAAGTAAAGTTGTCCATGCGCGCTCCTCCTGCGACAATAAGGGATTCCGGATCGCAATAGCGCCCTGCGCGGAGGATGTAAAGCCCGCGTCCGTTTCAGGCCAGGGCGAGCGTGTTATAATGCGCCGCCCTGGAGCGTCAATGCTCGCTTTACGCTCATTGACGCTTGAAAACGGCGGGCAGATCGCGGCCGTGCCGCGCCGTAAAGCGAGCCATGTTCGTGTATTTATTATAAAGAATCACTGTAACTATATGATTTTATTATTCTGCAAATTTTAGTGCGCTCCCCTTGCGTTTCCGGCGGGCAGCTCTGCCCCGGCCGGGGAACTTTTGCCGGCTTCCGGGAGGAATTTTTGCCGGGGGGTCCAGAACAGCAACAGGACCGAGTTGAGTATGACCAGCACGGAACCGGCATTGTGCACCAGCGCACCCGCCACCGGACCGAGTTCTCCGCGTACGGCGAGGAAAAGCGCAGCGAAATTCAGCAGCATGGAGAAGGAAAGATTCAGCCGTATGACCTGCATCATATGTCGCGAAAGGCATAGCAGGAAAGGAAGGAAACGGATTTCATCATTGACCAGAACAATGTCCGCCGCGTCCACGGCAATGCTGCTGCCTGCGCCGCCCATGGCAATGCCCACAGCGGCTCTTTTCAGAGCTGGGGCGTCGTTGACGCCGTCACCCACCATGCAGACAGGTTCTCCGTTATGCTGAAACCAGTCAATGAGCGCCAGCTTGTCTTCCGGTGCGACTGAAGCATGGATTTCCATAATTCCGGTTTCTTTTCCCATGTGTGCGGCGGCACGCCTGTTGTCGCCGGTCATGAGCACGGGAGTGACACCCGTTGCGCGCAGCGCGTCGACGCTTTGCCGGGCGTTCGCGCGCACGGTATCGGACAACGCAATAAAACCGCATTCTTGGCCGTCCACGGCGAGCAGAATAATGGAGCAGCCTTCTTCCTCAAAGTGGCGCACGGTATCGGACAGCGCCGCATTCTCCTGCCGGACAATCCCTTCTGTGGCAAAAAGCCGGGCATTACCGGCCAGCACGGAGCGGCCTTCAACGCACGCGGTAATGCCCAGGCCTGGCATCATACGAAAGTTTTCCGGTTCCGGCAGTGGACGTTCATGGAGATTGGGCAGAATGACAGCGGCGCAGCGCAGCACGGCTTTGCCCAATGGATGTTCAGAGCGCGATTCCGCTGACGCGGCGAGCCGGTAAAGTTCGGCATCTGAGATGCCGGGAGCGAAACTTCGCGTTGCGACAAGTTCCGGAATGCCTCTGGTTAGTGTGCCGGTTTTGTCAAAGGCCAGACGCCTGACTGTGGCAAGACGTTCGAGGGCGTCGCCTTCGCGCACCAGAAAACCACGCCGGGAGGCATTGCCGATGGCGGCCATGATCGCTGTGGGCGTGGCAAGCACCAGCGCGCAGGGGCAAAAGACCACAAGAACGGTCACGGCCCGGATGATTTCTCCGGTGGCGGCCCAGGTAACAGCAGCGCAGGTCAGCGCGGCGACGACAATCCGGGTGGCCCAGCGGTCCGCCAGACGCACGATGCGCGCCTTGCCCGCGTCAGCGGACTGCGCCAGGCGGATCATGCGCTGAATGGCGCTTTCCGCTCCTACTCCCGTAGCCCGCATGTCAAAGGTTCCGAACATGTTGAGCGTTCCGCTCGTCACTTCGTCGCCCGGTTCCTTGTCTACAGGCAGGGATTCCCCGGTCATAATCGACTGATCAACGGAACTTTGGCCCGCAATAATGACGCCGTCAGCAGGGATGCTTTCTCCGGGGAACACGCGCAACCGATCGCCTGCTCGCAACTCGTCCGCCGGGACAATGACTTCGCCTCCGTTACGCAGGACGCGCCCGGTAGAGGGAGAAAGCCGTGCCAGTTTTTCGATTCCTGCGCGGGCCCTGCCCACGGCCAGTTCTTCCAGCAAGGCTCCGATTTGCATGATGAAAGCCACTTCTCCCGCAGCGAAGATTTCCCCGATGAGAACAGCGGCGATGAGCGCGAGAGAGACAAGCACGTCCGCCTTGATGTCAAAACGGGTGAAAAGACCTTCTGCGGCGTCTTTTAAGATGGGAAGCCCGCAGAGCAGAACAGCCAGCCAGGCCGGATCGGCAGAAAAGCCCGCCACAGACGGAAGTATGCCGAGAAAGCTTGAGAGCAGCCCGGAACCGCCCAGAATAAGAAAAAAAATATCCCGCTGAGGGGAATCTTCAAGCAACTTGGGAAGAAACAGCATGACAGGAACCTCTGTTGGAATATACCTATGGGGGTATAGGTATATTCCAACGGAAATATTCGTCAAGCCAAAAAAAAACGGCAGACAAGAGCCGTATCAGCTCATGCGGGAAAAGTGCTCGATGGCCTTGGCGAAATTCTGGATGGTCCTGTCGGCGTCGCCGTGCTTGATACCGTCGCGCACGCAGTGGTTGAGATGCCCTTCCAGCACGATTTGCCCAACCTTGTGCAGGGCGCTTTTGGCGGCGTTGATCTGGATTAGCATATCTTCGCAGGGGATATCCTGATCCACCATAGTGTCGAGAGCATTGATTTGTCCTGCGATTTTTCTGAGCCTGCGGTGCAGGTTGTCGGCATCCATGCACTGTTTCATGGGCGGTATTCCTCCTGAGCAAGGATTGGCACAGGGCGCAGGGAATGTCAAAATTGAAGCGATGAGTTGGGTTTCCTGCCTGTTACTACTGAAAATGACGTGGCAGTCAGAAGATTTTTAACATCACTGGGAGGCGGGTTATGAAAATTTCCGGCAAACTGTTGTTGATCATGGGGCTTCTGACTGCGGTGATGCCTGCTCTGGGCTTTATCAGACGGGCAGGCTCAACAGCTCTTCCACGCTGATCACGGTCGTGCCTCTTCCTTCTCTCGCGGCGATCCATGAGGGGTATCAGAAAATTTTCCAACTTTCCGATGAGATGAATACGAATGAAGCGATCGGATTCTGACCCCGGAGTCCCGGGAGCTCCATGAGGAGATGAGCGCCAGCCTGGAGAAGATTGTGGAATTACGTATTCAACTGGCCAAGAAGACCAGTTCCGAAGGCTCCGCGTTATACGCTTCCAGCCGGATGCTGGTGATCGGGCTGCTGTCCATTGGCGTGTCAATCTGGCTGATCCGCAATACCCTGAGTCCGTTGGGCAAGGATCCGGGCGAACTGGCCGTCATTGCCCAACGAGTGAACGGCGGCGACTACGGCATTGACGGCTGCAACAGGAAGATCGGCGTGTTCGGCAATCTTGTGAGTATGCTCCGGACGCTCAGGGAGCACATCGACAACGCCCGGTGCGAGTCCGTGCTCCCGGACTTCACTCTGTGTGGTAAGGGTACAGCCTTCACCGGCCCTGTTTATTTTAATTTTGACTCCTTATCTAAAAAAGCCTAAACACCTTAAGTAAAAATGAACAATAAATGTAGCAAATTTTTATTGAGAAGGCGTACGCATCCCAAGCATTCGGAAATAGTTGTTGCAGTAAAAATTTTCTGGAAAACGCGAAAGGCAATAGTGCTCTTTCCTGAAAAAGAAAGGAATATACTCTCTATGATAAAAAAAAGATTATCCTGTACAACCTTCAGCAGGGCGAACGTTTCGTTCTTCTACTGAAAGCGGGGTTACATGCTCCATTTCGCTCCCTTCGTCACCACTGTGCCCGACAGCCGGGTCACAAAAAAGAAAAAGCTAAGCCCTCTCGCTTTCCTTGCCGTGGGATTGCTGGTTGTCGTTTCCTCGTGTTTCGTCATCCGGCACATCAACCAGCGCATTCTGGACGTAAACTGCGAAAAGGTGCTTGAGGTAACACAAAAAGGGGCGAGCATCTTCAGAAACGAGCTGAAAAGTACTGAAGAAAGTCTCAGAATGTTTGTCCGTCTGTTGCCGGAGGATACGGCGCAGTGGGAATCCTACATTTTCAAGATGCTGGAGGTATATCACTTCTACCGGGTGGCCATCGTGACGGAGGACGACGTCACCGTGAGTAACAGGGACATATCCCCCAGCCAGCTTGCAGAATGGAAACAGCTGCAAAGCGAGGATTTCGCGTTCTCCAGAACCTATACGGGCGACACCGGAACCTTGCAGACGCTGTTTCATTTTCCCTTTCAGGCGCACGGAGTGCGCGCCCACCTGTACGTCGAGCGACTCCTGAACAGACTTTACAACAACGACGCCATGGAATTTTTCGGGAGCGACGGCTTTTCCTATGTCGTCTCCGCCTCGACGGGAGAATTTCTGCTCAAGGCCCGGAACCGGAACAGCCAGGGATTTTACACCGATCTCTACTCCATGTTGCGGGACAACGAAAAAAACGCCCCTGAAGACGTGGAACGCCTGAGAACCCTGTTGAATGAAGGGAGCACCGGTACCGCCGTCATGCAGTTCCGGGGCGAAGCCTCCTATCTCTGTTTCATGCCGATTCGGGAAAATGTGGATTGGTACTTTTTTTCCATCATTCCCCAAAGAACATTGGAAGACGTGGGCAACGAAACGTCGCTTTTCATCATCTGCCTCGTCGCCTTGTCCCTGCTCAGCGGTCTGTTCATCTATATTCTCAACAAACGGGCCGACACACTGGCCTCCAAGTATAGAGAACAGGCGTTTCGGGATTCGACGTTCAACGCGATCTCGACGAACATCGACACGGTTATTGCCGTTTTCAGCGCTCTCACGGAAAAAACGGAATTCCTTTCGGAGAACAGCGGACGCATTCTGGGCATTGATGACGACGATCTTGCGCTGGCGCAGGCAAAATTTCTGCGCGGCTGCCAGAGCGAAAACATAAAAAAGTTGTTCGACGCCGCAATCCGGCAGGAAATCAAGGCCTTTGCTTCGGAAGTTTCCACCTACGCCAACCCTGCCAGCGGCGAAACTATCTGGATCCGGGTAAGCTTCTACAAAATACGTAACAGTCTCGATCAGGGAAAATATATCCTTACCGTTGAGGACATCACCAGCGACGAAAACAAGTCGCGCCTTCTTCAGGACGCCGTGCTGGCGGCGCAGCAGGCCAACGAGGCCAAAAGCATGTTCCTCACTAACATGAGCCACGAAATCCGAACGCCCATGAACGCCATCATCGGCATGACGG
>JAEXGX010000412.1 GCA_023450535.1 Pseudomonadota bacterium
TTTGTGACAATAAAATAGCGCTGAGAACCACATGCGGCGAGAAACATGGCCATCGCCATCACACATGTTATCCGGAATATTTTCATGACATCCTCTCCTTGAGACAATTCCTCACAACCAGGAAAAACTACATCTGAAAATAGTGTAGCACAAAGCCGATGCAAGACAAACAGGAATGAGGCGCGAGTGGTTAGAATTTTCCTGTGCTCGCTATCAGAGAACATGTACGCACTGTTTTTTCCGAACTTGCCTTTTCCTCCCTTCTGCCCCTATCATTCTCCAACTGTTTGTCTCAATTCTGTTTGGTGCAAGATGCGCACTGTTGCGCCGCCTTCCCAAACCTGACGGCTTGCTGCACACAAGCGAAAAGCACTGTGGCAAACAATTGTACGGCCGTTTCGCGGCGTGAATTTTTTGTGAATATCCGTAAGGATTGCCCAGAATTTATGACGCCGAAATTCTTGGATTGGAACGTTCCAAACCCTCAGCCGGAGATCCATCATGCCGGATATCGCAGATCTTACCATCGTCTTCCGTGGAGCAGGCGACGTCGCAAGTGGCGCAGCTCTGCGCCTGTATAATGCAGGCTTGCGCCGCATCATCTTGTTGGAAATTCCCCGCCCCATGGCTGTCCGCAGAACAGTAAGCTTTTCCGAGGCCGTATACGACGGTGAAATTACTGTGGAAGGCGTCCGGGCAAAACTCGCCACTTCTCCTGCTGATATTCCGACTCTGTGGGAAGAGGAGATTTTGCCGGTGCTTGTCGATCCAGAAGGCTCGCTCATCCGCGAGATGAAACCCGATGTTGTCATTGAAGCCACCATTGCTAAACGCAACATCGGCGTCAGCATGACGGATGCCCCTCTGGTTATCGGCGTAGGGCCTGGTTTTACCGCCGGGAAAGATGCTCATTGCGTTATTGAAACAAAGCGCGGCTTTACCATGGGGCGCCTGTATCGCTCCGGCTCCGCCGCGCCCAATACAGGAAAGCCCGGTGTGGTGATGGGCTATGATACAGAGCGCGTACTGCGCGCTCCGTGCTCCGGACATTTTGAAACAAATCTGGATATTGGCGACCACGTGGACGCAGGCGCTGCTGTCGGCACTGTGGCGGGGCAAGCTGTAATCTCGCAAATAAGCGGAGTTCTGCGTGGTCTGCTGCGATCAGGGCTGGATGTTGAGAAAGGCGCAAAAATAGGCGACGTGGAACCGCGCGCCAATATTGGTTTTGACAAATGTTCGGACAAGGGCATGGCAGTCGGCGGCGCATTGCTGGAAGCCATACTTGCCCATGCTCTGAACAAAACAGGGCTTAGCCCTGTGCCCCGCTAGGGCCGATCCGGTTTGGCAGAGGGATAAACGCCCCCTCGGCCCTCAATTAATAATCGGGTACAGGGCCTACCATACCCGCGTTGCGCTTTGTTTCCCTCAAGCAATTTCAAAGTGAAATTGCTTGGAGTCGAGTAAGGTGAGATTCCACGCGACGCAGGAGTAGCCGCAATTTGCTTGGCTAACAATCTCAAAAGGTCGCCATAATGGCGGCCTTTTGTCAAACTGATGACAAACTCCGCTTCGCGGGGTTTGCGCCGTCTAAGCCGCAAGGCGACTTGACGGAAAGGCACGAAAATCGCTCGTTTTACGGCGCGGCAAAGCCGCGACCTACTCGCATTTTTCGGGGCTGCTAATTTTCTTTAGCAGCAGCCAGACAAAAGGCCGCCATAATGGCGGCCTTTTGTCTGTTTGGACGAATCGGGCATACGGAAAAAATACAAAAGAAGCATATACCACAATACTCGAATTGCTATGCTCAGAACTGCACTTCGAGAAAAAACATCATGATCCTTCCGGGCGTCCGTTAATGACACACAGACGAATACGAAGCTCCCCAAATATGAATACCGAGAGCAACTTCCCTTAAAACGCTTACTTCTCCACCGCAACGAGCACGTTGCAAGGGTTGATGACGGCCGTCACTTCAGAACCTTCTTCAAGACGAAGACGATTAACGCCATCAAGAGTAATAATAGCAGTAATTTGTGTACCGCCAGGCAGTTCCAGCACCACTTCGCCGTTGACAAAACCGCGGGTCAGTTTCCGGATTTTGCCGGTAAACTGATTGGGGGTAGACAATTTAAGCTGTGCGGCGTCGGCCAGGATAACCATGTTGCTGGCCTTCAGCACCACATAGGCGGCCTTGCCGATTTCAAGATCCATGTTTTCAGCGGCAGCCTTGCTGATCGTGGCAATAACCTGCTGGCCGCTTTCAAGTGTCACTGCCACATCGTCATTAACCGCTCCAGAGGAGAGAGCGGTAATTTTACCGAGAAAAGTGTTGCGTGCGCTGGCTTGCATCAACGGACTCCTTAAAGTTTTTTGCGATTCTAATGGTGCTTCCTGAAAAAATCAATATCGTACGCCGCCACGCCTGAAACAAATGACCATTTCAAAGCGCGGATTCTCCCTTTTTTTGATCAAGCAATGCGGTGAACGCAGTTTCATCAAGAATAGCTACACCCGCCTCCTCGGCTTTGGCAAGCTTTGATCCGGGATTTTCTCCTACCACCAGATAGTCAAGTTTTTTTGAAAACGAAGCGGCCACCAGCGCGCCTGCGGCTTCCGCCATGTTTTGAAATTCCTCGCGCGAACGGCTTAATGTCCCCGTAAACAGGATACGCTTGCCGCTCAACGCTGTTTCCTTCCGCATCGGGGGCTCCTTGCGACGAGGCCATAGCCCCATTGCGCGGAAACGTTCCAGCAACGCGCGATTAGACTCCGTATCGAAGAAAGCGCGAATGGAAGCAGCCACTTCCGGCCCAATATCGGGCAAACGTATCAAGTCTTCCAGAGTGGCTTGCTCCAACGCGTCCATATCTTCAAAATTGGCAGCCAATGTTTTTGCCGTCTGCTCCCCCACCAAACGGATACCCAACGCAGCGATAAAGCGCTCCAAAGGAGCCGTACGTCTGGCCTCATCCAGCGAAGTCACAAATTTCTCCGCCAGCACTTCTCCCATGCGCTCGAAACCCAGCAGCTCCTTCACCTCCAGGGTGAATAAATCCGCCGCATTCCGAACTCTTCCTGCCTTTACCAGCTCTTCCACCCAGCGCGCTCCCACGCCCTGAACATCAAGCCCGGCCTTGGACACGAAATGCACCATACTGCGCAGCAACACTGCGGGGCATGACATATTCAGGCAACGCCAGGCAGCCTCCCCTTCCAGCCGTGAGGTTTCGGACCCACACTCCGGACAGCGCCGGGGAAACTCGTACGGCACGGAATCAGGCCTGCGTTCTTCCAATACCGGCCCGACGACGTCCGGAATCACGTCTCCGGCCCGTTGGATAATGACCGTATCCCCTTCCCGAATATCCATGTGACGGATTTCGTCTTCGTTATGGAGCGTGGCCCTGCTGACCATGACACCGCCGACACTGACCGGCTTCAACTCCGCTACGGGAGTCAACACTCCCGTCCGGCCAACCTGTATGATAATCCGCTCAAGTGTCGTCTTTGCCCTGCGCGCGGCAAACTTCCAGGCTACGGCGAAGCGTGGAGCGCGGGCGGTAAATCCCAGAGCTTCTTCCGCATCCCGGTCATTCAGTTTGTACACCACACCATCAATCTCAAACGGCAGCGCATCGCGCATCGCTTCCGTTTCGCTGTAATACGCCTGGGCTTCCCGCAGCCCATAGCAGAGGCGACCTCCCGCCGGCGTTTCAAATCCGTACTCCCGGAACGCGGCAATAAGATCCGCATGCTTTTCCCACGGGCCACGCCCGGCTTCGCCGCCCTCCTTCATGAGGATTTGCCCGGCGCTGTAGGCGAGAAAACGCAAACCACGGGCAGCGGTAATGGACGTGTCAAGCTGGCGCAAAGAGCCCGCCGCCGCATTACGGGGGTTGGCG
>JAEXGX010000446.1 GCA_023450535.1 Pseudomonadota bacterium
CACATGCCCTTGGGGATGGGGCTGGCGGCCTGTTCGCCGTTGCCCTGAAGCACGAAATCAATGATGCCTTTGAAATCTGCGGCGTAGTTCAGCGCTTGGCGTACACGCTTGTCGGCAAGGGCGGGGCGGGTATTATTGATGTAGACGTATTCCACAAACTGCCCGTCGTAGCGGCGCACCGCCACGCCGGGATTCTTTTCCAGTGCGGGCAGTTGATCCATAAGGATGGATTCGGTGATGTCGATATCGCCCTTTTCCAGCGCAAGGCGTCGATCCGCAGCTTCACGCATGGGCCGCAGGAGGACGCGCCTGATCCTGGAATCTCCGCCCCAGTAACCGGGCCGGGCTTCCATGATCATGCGTTCGCCGCGCTTCCATTGCTTCAGTATATAGGGGCCGGATCCGTCTGTATGTTCGGCCAGCCAGCCGCGCGCCATATCCCCGTCCTTTTCGTGCTTCATCACGGCGGGGTTGACAATGGAACCGCCGTTGATGGCGAGTATCTGCAAAAAGGGCGCAAAAGGATACTTCAGGGTAAAGACCACAGTGGAAGAGTCCGGGGCGTCGGTTCTGGCCAGACACTCCAGATTGCCCGCCGGCCCCATGCCGATTTTCATCAGCCGGTCAAAGGAAAACTTGACCGCAGCGGCGTCCAGAGGTGTTCCGTCGGCAAAGGTGATGCCCGGACGGATTTTGAAGGTCCATACCATACCGTCGTCTGAAACTGTCCAGCTCTCAGCTGCCATGGGTTCCACTTCCGTGGAGCCTTCGCCGTTCACCACCTTGAATTTTACCAGTCTGTCATAGGCGGGGTAGCTGATCCGCCAGTCAAAATTGTCACTGGACACGGCGGGGTCAAGTACGGCGGGATCGGATGCCACGCCTATGACCAGAGTGTCCACAGGTGTTTTGGCTGATGCTGTTCCGGAATGAACGGCCCCGGGTAGAACCAGAGCCGAAAGCAGCAGACAGGTGATGACGCCGCGTGTGCGGAACGTGAACATGGGAGCCTCCGGGAGTTGGAAGGACGGGCGAAACTTCGCGGCGCGGCGGCAAGCGGCACGCCAAAACAAAAAGTTTTTTCAGTGTGATCAATTTTCGGGAAAAAATCCAGAGAAAGGCCGGGTATACCCCTGCGGGAGGGGATGCGGATTTTTCTTTGTTTTGCCGGATGAAGGAGATAACATACGCAATGAAGAGGGTAAGTATGCAAAAACTGCGTTCTGGGTGTAAAATAAATATTTTTCTGCATTTGTTGAACCGCCGTCCGGATGGTTACCACGAACTGTTCAGCCTGTTCCTTCCGCTGGATACTCCCTTTGATGAAATGATCGTGCGGGAAAAGGAAGGGAAGGGATTTCATTTCCGTTGCAATGTTCCCGGCATTGATCCTGAAAAGAATACGGTGGCGAAAGCCTGGAACTTGTACGGGGAGGCAGCGGGTTTTGCACCCGCGCTGGAAGTGGAACTTGTCAAGGGCGTGCCGCACGGCGCAGGGCTGGGCGGCGGCAGTGCGGACGCGGCGGAAATGCTGCTGTATCTGGAGCGGCACAATCCTCGTCCGGTGGGTAAGGAAACTCTTCATTCCCTGGCGGTCCGAATCGGCGCGGACGTCCCCTTTTTTTTGGAAAAAAGGCCCTGCCTCGTGGAAGGGATCGGGGAAAAACTGACACCGCTTTCCCCGGAAAGCCCTTGGCTTGTGCCTCTGGCCGGAGCGTGGGGAGTACTGGTTTGCCCCGCAGTTCATGTTGACACCGCCTGGGCCTATGCCGCGTGGGATGAGACTCATTCTGAAGCGTTTTCGGCTGATAGCCTCTCAGAAGAATTTGGAGAGGGGGGCAAAGGGGCATTGAATGCCTTGACAGATGCGGCTGAGGCAGATAAAAATCACCGTTCAGTTTTTTTTCCGCCTTTGCGTGTGGAAAACGGTTTTGAATCCATCGTCTTTGGCCGCTGGCCGGAACTGGCGAAACTCAAGGCGCTGTTGCTCCGGGAAGGAGCGTTCGCGGCGGGCATGAGCGGAAGCGGTTCCTCCATGTTCGGGTTTTTCCGGGATGCGGAAACGGCGCAGGGATTCATGGCCAAGGTACAGGAATTTGACGGCATGTGCGCGGTATACGGCCCGTTCCGTCCGATTCTGTCTTCCTCGGCCCCGTATCTTCTGGTGGAATAAAAGCATTGGGGCGTAGCCAAGCGGTAAGGCAACGGGTTTTGGTTCCGTCATTCGAAGGTTCAAGTCCTTCCGCCCCAGCCATATTTTGCCCCGTCCTCCTGTCCCTTGAGACGGCGGCCCGTTGCGGATGTTTCAGGTGACGAAACTTTAGCCAGAAAGGCGTTCACCATGTACGGCGACTTAAAAATCCTTACAGGTACGGCCAATCCCCAGCTTGCACTTGATATTTGCGATCATTTGGGGTGTTCCCTTACGCCCAGCCTGTGCGAGACCTTCAGCGACGGTGAAATCCGCATCGAAATCGGTGCCAGCGTGCGCGGGCACGACGTGTTTGTCATTCAGCCCACCTGCGCCCCGGCCAACTACAATTTCATGCAGCTCTGTCTGATGTTGGACGCCCTGAAGCGTGCCAGCGCCAGCCGCATTACGGCGGTCATCCCCTATTACGGTTACGCCCGGCAGGATCGCAAGGTCAGCCCGCGTGCGCCCATCAGTGCCAAGGTCACGGCTGACTTTCTCAGCATGGCCGGAGCCCAGCGCATTGTGACCATGGACTTGCACGCCGGACAGATTCAGGGCTTCTTTAATTGCCCGGTGGATAATCTGTATGCCAGTCCGGTGCTGCTTCAGCAGTTCCGCCATCTGCGCGGCGATATCGTCATGGTTTCGCCCGACGCCGGCGGTGTGGAACGAGCCAGAGCCTTTGCCAAAATGATGGACGCCAGCCTCGCGGTCATCGACAAGCGCCGGGATCGCCCCAACCAGGTGGCAGAAATGAATGTCATCGGTGATGTGCAGGGTAAGGTGGCCATTCTGGTGGACGACATGATCGATACCGCCGGAACCATCTGTGCGGCGGCAGAAGTGCTGCTCCAGCACGGCGCGGCGGAAGTGCGGGCCTGCGCCACGCATGGTGTGCTGTCCGGTCCGGCCTGTCAGCGCCTTACCGATGCCCCCTTCGAAGAAGTGGTCATCACCGACACTATCCCTCTCGGCGACCGCGAGGGCAAGTGCGACAAGTTGCATGTGGCTTCCGTGGCCGGAATTCTGGCCAAGAGTATCCGCAACATCCATGACGGATCTTCCGTGAGCGCTCTGTTCCATTTTTAGGAGCTGAACGTTCGCGTCAAGACGATATATCGCACCGCGATACCTCCGGTAAGTTACTCCGGGGAATCGGGGTAACACCAAGGAGAAAGATAGCATGTCCGAGTTGAAAACCCTTTCCGTTCAGAAGCGCTCCGGCTTAGGCAAAGGCGTCAATCGTCGTCTGCGCGTTGAAGCCCTTGTGCCCGGCGTATTTTACGCTTCCGACGGCACCAACGTGCCTGTGCAGATGCCCGCGCTGCCTCTGAGCAAGATGTATGAACAGGTCGGCCGTACCAATGTCTTCAATCTGGAGATTGATGATAACGGCACCAAGACCGTGTATCCCGTGTTCGTGTGGGACGCCCAGTACCATCCTGTGAAGGGCGTGTTCACCCATGTGGATTTCTACGGCGTTGACCTGGACAAGGAAATCAAGGTGGACGTGCCGCTGGAATTCGTGGGCACTGCCAAGGGCGTGAAGCTCGGTGGCACTCTGGAAACCTACCGCGAACGCGTGACCCTGCAGGCCAAACCGCAGGCCATGCCCCGCAAACTCACCGTGAATGTGGCCGATATGGGCCTGAACAGCAGCGTCCGTGCCTCCGGGCTGGTGGTGCCTGAAGGCGTCAAGGTGGTTTACAAGAGCGATTTCACTGTGGTGGCCGTGCTCTCCGAACAGCAGGAAGCTGAAGACGCCGCCGACTAGGCATTGCGAATAACGGCTTCGGCCGATATGATTGAATTCAAATCGCGTGGGGAGAAAACTCTTCACGCGGTTTCTTTTTTATGGTGTTATATAGTTCATTCGGGTTTGGAGCAGTTCAATATTGAACGTATGCAACCGGGACACGATGTTCTGACACGCAGATTTCACGCCTGAAGCCGGAGCTATGCGCTGCTGTGCATACCTGTATTACAGCTTTTTCGGGGTCCCCGTCGGATGGCACGCCGCAAGTGAATTGCGGCTATTCCAGAATGATGGGGGTGTCGTGCGGAGTCTCGTCTTGCTCGACTCCATGAGCAATTTCAAAGTGAAATTGCTCTGATGCTGGTGAGAGTTCTCCTTGTTGATATGCGCTTTGGCGGAGGAGTAAGAACTATGCAAGAGCGAACTGAGATGTCACGCTCCACTGTGGCGGCGGGATACTTTTACCCCGATGCTGCGGATGAGTTAAATAAGGAAATAGCTGTGCTCATGCGAGAAGGCATGAAACTGCGCGAACGGCAGGCCCCGGGGCTCGCTGAAGTATTCGGGCAGGAGGCCGGACTGCCGGAGGGCGCCCGCCGTCCGCTGATGCTTCTCCTGCCGCATGCAGGGTACGTCTACAGCGGCGCAGTGACCTGCGCGGCTCTGGCTGGAGTGGAACTGCCCCGCCGCCTGATTGTACTTGGCCCGACGCATACAGGGATGGGCAGTTCTTTGGGATTCTGGCCCGCAGGCACATGGAAGAGTCCTCTTGGAGATATCCCGGTGGACGAGGAACTGGGGCGGGAACTGGAAACGCTGCACGGAGGATTCTCGCCGGATATGGCCTGCCATATGCGGGAACACGCCATTGAAGTTATCCTGCCCTTTTTGCGCACGGCACGGCCTGATTGCTCTATTTTGCCCGTGACCGTGGGCATGCCGTCGTCGGACGGATTGGCGAAGGCGGCTCTTACTCTTGCGGAAGTGTTGAAACGGCATGCGAAAGAGGAAGGCGCCCCGCGTGAAGTTGGGCTTGTGGTCAGTTCCGATATGAATCATTTTGCCGACGAAGTGCATACGCACGAGCTGGATGAGGCCGCATTGCGCCCCCTGCTGGCTCTTGACGCCCCGGAACTGTTGCGCGTGGTGAACGGGCGGAAAATCAGCATGTGTGGCGTATTGCCCGCCGCGTTGGCCCTCATGGCCTGCTGCGCCGCAGGGGCTTCCCGTGCGCATCTTTGCGCGCATGATACTTCGGCGGCGGCATCCGGCGACACCCACCGCGTGGTGGGGTACGCTTCGGCTCTGGTGTGGTGAGGGAAAGAGTGAATCTTCAAAGAGTATAAAGCACAGTGAAAAAGGGGGTGAAGCACACAATAATGTAACTGGGAGGATATCCGGCATAAAGCTTCCTCATGCAGTTTTCTCTGAAGAATACACGCATAGGTAAGATAAACCATTTCGATAAAGTTTCTGGGATAGCAACCGTATCGAGTACGCGGACTGCGAAATCCCTAACAGGCAGACAATATAGCCCACAGGTAGCCATCTTGGCATTTGTAGAGAATACCGGCAGGAACTGTTCGTGCGAAAGAGGGCGACTTCCTCCACGTTTCTTACGCTTGAATGGCTCCCTAAGAGGCTCCTTTCCTTCAAAAAGTTGCGCCGGATGTCCTCATTAAAAGGACTTATTCCAAAACTTGTCAGTTCTCGTCTAACCTGATATCCTCACCCGTTACGGAAAAGTGAGTTGCCGGGAGGCTTCCCGGCTCCCGTCTACCTTTTACCATTTTTTCTCGGGGGTATTATGGTCGTGCCCGTTTCCCTGCTGCTGGTGCTCATTTGCGCCGCCACAGCGTTGTTCTACGCCTACAAGGCGTCAAAAGGCGTGCTGGCTGCCGGTACCGGCACCGAAGAGATGCAGCGCATCGCTTCCGCCATTCAGGAAGGCGCGCAGGCGTATCTGAACCGTCAGTACCGTACCATCGCCATTGTCGGTGCTGTGGTGGCCGTGCTCCTGCTCTTTGCCTTGTCTTTCAAGGTGGCGCTCGGCTTTGTCATTGGTGCGTGCCTGTCCGGCGTGGCCGGCTTCATCGGCATGAACGTGTCTGTGCGCGCCAACGTGCGCACGGCTGAAGCCGCTCGCGGGGGGATGATTCCCGCCCTGAACATCGCCTTTCAGTCCGGTGCGATTACCGGCCTGCTGGTGGTGGGCCTGGGCCTTCTGGGCGTGACCCTCTATTATATGCTGCTTTCCCTGTGCGGCGTTTCCCAGACTGAACTCATGCAGGCTCTGGTGGCTCTGTCCTTTGGCGCGTCGCTGATTTCCATCTTCGCGCGTCTGGGCGGCGGCATCTTCACCAAGGGGGCTGACGTGGGCGCTGACCTGGTGGGCAAGGTTGAAGCCGGGATTCCGGAAGACGATCCCCGCAACCCCGCCGTCATCGCTGACAACGTGGGCGATAACGTGGGCGACTGCGCCGGTATGGCTGCTGACCTGTTTGAAACCTACGCCGTGACTGTGGTCGCCACCATGCTGTTGGCGTCCATTTACTTTGAAGGCGCGCTTCAGACCAAAATGATGATGTTCCCCCTGATCATCAGTGCGGTGTGCATCATCGCCTCCATTATTGGCACCAGATTCGTGAAGCTCGGCACCGACAAGAAGATCATGAAGGCCCTGTATCGCGGCCTGCTCGCCACTGCGGGCATTTCCGCCGTGCTCGTCGCGCTCATGACCCTGGTCTACTTCGGCGCAGAACATGAAATGGTTATCCAGGGCAAGCCTTTCAGCGCCTGGAACCTGATTATCTGCTGTTTCGCCGGCCTTGGCGTGACCGGCCTGCTGGTGTGGATCACTGAATACTACACCGCCACCGCGTACCGTCCGGTGCGCAGCATCGCCAAATCTTCCACCACCGGCCACGGTACCAACGTCATTCAGGGCCTGGCCGTGTCCATGGAATCCACCGCGCTGCCGGTACTGGTCATCTGCGCGGGCATTCTGATTGCCTACGCCAGCGCCGGTCTTTTCGGCATCGCCATTGCCGCCACCACCATGCTGGCTCTGGCGGGCATGGTCGTAGCGCTTGACGCCTACGGTCCGGTGACCGACAACGCGGGCGGCATCGCGGAAATGGCCGGTCTGCCCGAAGACGTACGCGAAGTGACCGATGCTCTCGACGCCGTGGGCAACACCACCAAGGCCGTGACCAAGGGCTATGCCATTGGTTCCGCCGCTCTGGCTGCTCTGGTGCTCTTCGCTTCGTATACCGAAGACCTTACCCGTTACTTCCCCAACCTCGACGTGCGTTTTGCTCTTCAGGATCCCTACGTACTCGTGGGCCTGTTCATCGGCGGTCTGCTCCCCTACCTCTTCGGCGCTATGGGCATGATGAGCGTGGGCCGCGCCGGTTCCGCCGTGGTTATTGAAGTACGTCGGCAGTTCAAGGAAATTCCCGGTATTATGGAAGGCACGGCCAAGCCCGACTACAGCGCCGCTGTGGACATGCTGACCAAGGCCGCCATTCGGGAAATGATCGCACCTTCTCTGTTGCCCGTGCTTGCTCCGGTTGTTCTGTACTTCGTGATCTCCGCCGTGGGTGGCCAGGGCGCGGCGTTTGCCTGCCTTGGGGCCATGCTCATGGGGACCATCGTCACCGGTCTGTTCGTGGCTATTTCCATGACTTCCGGCGGCGGTGCATGGGACAATGCCAAGAAGTACATTGAAGACGGCAACTACGGCGGCAAGGGCTCAGACGCCCACAAGGCCGCCGTCACCGGCGACACCGTAGGCGACCCCTACAAGGATACCGCCGGCCCGGCCATCAACCCGATGATCAAGATCATCAATATTGTAGCGCTGCTGCTCCTCCAGGCTCTCGCCTAGAAACTGCACGCAATGGAATAAAAAACGGCCCGAAGGTTTTGCCTTCGGGCCGCAGAATGATGACAAACCCCGCTTTGCGGAGTTTGCGCCGTCTAAGCCGCAAAGCGGCTTGACGGAAAGGCACGAAAATCGCTCGTTTAACGGCGCGGCTAAGCCGCGACCTACGCGCAATTTTCGGGGCTGCTGACTTTATCAGCAGCCTCTGGCCCGAAGGTTTTGCCTTCGGGCCGTTTTTTATGGGATGCCTGGAAGATGCGTGGTGTCACCCCTTCATGCTGCGCTTGGAAGCCTTCAGCGGGTTGACTTTTTTCTTGGTTTCGCCTTCGCCGGGTTTACGGATCATGTGCTGATGGGCTGCGGCCAGAGCTACAGGATCGATTTCCAGCGCGCTCAGGCGGGAGGCGACGGTGGATCTGGAGGATGTATAGCGGTTGGGATCCGCCCTGTTTCTGTCCAGATAGTCCGGCGTGGTCAGGTAGAGACCTTTTTCATCAATTGCCAGAACATAGATTCTGCCGTTTTCCTGTACGTTCTGGATAACCATGTCCGAGGTGCTGCCGAAACGGTTGATCATGGGATTACTCCTTGGTTGCCGTGTTTTGGGGAAAGGGATGGAATGCGTTGTCTTGAATAAGATAATAAAAATGAAATTCTATTTCAATAAAAGATATTATTCCCCAAAAAACTTGTCATTACGAGATTTGTGGTTATTTTAATTAAATAATATCCTCGGCCTGACTGAGATAGCGGTCATGTATGCCGAAAAACAACATCCGCAGGAGCAAAAATATGAAAGTCACTACCGGAAATGTCTTGAAAGGCGTGGTCAAAGCTGTAAAAACCGGGGCTGTCAATGATGAGGTTGACATCGAGCTGAAAGGTGGACTGGAGATCGCCGCCATTGTCACCTGCAAGAGCACGGAAAAACTTGGCCTCAAGCCCGGGCGGGAAGTGCTGGCCATGATCAAGGGAGTGAATGTACTGTTGGCGCGTGATACGGACGAATATGTCTTCTCTTCCCGCAACATGTTACCCGCTACGGTGAAAGGCGTGAAAAAGGGCGAAGTCATGGCCAGCGTTGCGTTGGAGCTGGACAACGGGGACAGTCTGACTTCCGTATGTACGGTGGACAGCCTTGATGAGGCGGGTATTGCCGAAGGTGTGCGTGTGGAGGCGGCGATCAAGGCTCCCTACGTGATCCTCGCCGCGAAGAAGTAGTTTCTTTCCTTTGTGCGTTTCTGTTTTTCGGGCCTCCTCCTTTGCCGGACGAGGCCTTTTCGTTTGTTGATAGGGGCATTTCGGGAGTGGGTGTGGTCTGTGCAAAGCGGCGGCGGATGTCGTCCATAATCACCGCGCCCGCGTCGCGGAGCACGCACTGTAACAT
>JAEXGX010000032.1 GCA_023450535.1 Pseudomonadota bacterium
GAGAACTTCCTGCCCCTGGAACTTGTAGGCGACGCAAATCTGGATTTCATCAAGCCCGCCAAGCACATCGATCTTGGTCAAGGCAATGGTGGTCGGGGCGCACAGGCGCGCTGTTTCACGCAACACAGCAGCGTCAAGCCAGCCACAGCGCCGGGCACGCCCGGTAGTAGCGCCAAACTCACCACCCTTCTGCTGCAAATGCATGCCAAGCGGTCCGTCAAGTTCAGTGGGGAAGGGGCCAGCCCCCACACGGGTGGAATACGCCTTGACGATGGCCACACGGGTGTCGATGGAGCAGCTGGGCACACCGGACCCCACAGAGGCATTATCAGCAATAGTATTCGAAGACGTCACATAGGGGTACGTGCCGTGGTCGATATCCAGCATCACGCCCTGCGCACCTTCAAACAACGCCTTACGGCCTTCCTTTGCGGCGTCCGACAGGACTGCGCTGGTATCGGCCAGATAGGGCAAGAGGCGTGGCGCGAGGGAAATAAGGCGGCCCTGCACTTCCTGCGGGTCCATAGTGGGCACGTCGTACAGGGAGGCGAAGAGTACATTTTTCTCGCGCAGGGCTTCCGTCACCTTGCGCAACACCAGGCCAGGCTCAGCCAGATCTCCCGCGCGAATACCGACGCGGGCCTTCTTGTCTTCATAGCAAGGGCCGATGCCACGCCCCGTCGTACCTATTTTCGCCTCGGCACTATGGCCTTCACGGGCGGCGTCTATGGCGCAGTGGTACGGCATGATCAGATGGGCCTTTGGGCTGATTTTCAGGCGGGCAGGGCTGACATCAATCCCTTTGGCCGCCAGGGCGTCCACTTCTTCCAGGAAGGTTTTGGGATCGAGCACCACACCGTTGCCGATGACGCACACCTTGCCGGGATGCAGGATTCCGGACGGGATGACGTGCAGGACGTATTTCTCGCCGTCCACAATGACAGTGTGTCCCGCATTATTTCCGCCCTGGAAACGCACTACAAGGTCAACCTCGCCGCTGAGCAGATCGACGATTTTGCCCTTGCCTTCATCGCCCCATTGAGCCCCGATCACGGTAATATTGCCCATCTCCCTCTCCTTGGCCGTCCATATGCGACGGAAAATCTTCGGCGCTTATCCGACAGGACGCGCCAAGCCATTGTTATACGGACCTTTGCAAAAGGCGTCAACCTTCGTATCCAGGCCGCTTGTTGTAGAGATGGAGTTGATACCTCCGCCTGCACATAGAGCTTTGCCCGGTTCCAGCGGCAACGGGCAAAGCTCCTACGGGGCCGCCATTTGGTCGCCCTCCCAAGATGCCGCATTACCATGCGGCGGGGGCTCGTCGTTCCATACGGAGCTAACGCGGCGCGCCTCCGGCAGTCAAGGTGATACTCTACACCATTCTACAACAGAGCCATCCAGGCGACATGCTATGCGCGCAGATCGGCCAGAGCCTCCTGCATGACGCGTAAAGCCTGCTCCATGCGCGCGGCGTCTGCCTGCGGCCCCATATGGCCCAAACGGAACACCCGGCCTGCCATCGGCCCCAGACTGCCGCCGACCACAAGCCCGCGCCGGGCCAACTCGTCACGCCACACGGGCCACTCCACGCCTTCCGGCACACAGACGGCAGTAACGGTCGGGGAATTGATAGCTTCGGGGCGCGTCCAGAGTTTCAGACCGATCCGGGCCAGCCCTTCCCGGCATTGTTGTGCTACGGCTTCATGCCGCGTAAAAATCTGCTCCAGCCCTTCATTCAGCATGGCCGACGCGGCGGCGTGCAGCGCGGCCACACCGAACCAGTTGGGCGTATAGGGAAAACGCATGGGATCATCTTCCGCCCTGTGAAAAGGCAACAGCGCATCGTAGCCTTGATAGCCGACTTCGGACATACGTGCCCAGGCTGCATCGCTCACGGCCACCATACTCATGTCCGCCGGGCAGCCGAAACATTTCTGTGAGCCGCCCAGCAACATGTCTACATGCCACGCATCGGCCTCGACCCTCGCCCCGCCAAGGCTGGCCACGGCATCTACTGCGAACAGAGGGACGCCGTGCTCAGCCTTGAGACATCCCAGCGCTTCCAGCGGATTCAGGGTGCCTGAAGGCGTCTCGCAGTGCACGGCGGTGAGCAGTACAGGACGGACACGCCGAATTGCCTCATCCACACGTTCCAGTGCCCTTTCATCAATGGTCGAATCGTAGGGCAAGGATACTTTCTCCGCCCGGCAGCCCATAGCCACTGCCATGTCCGCAAAGCCGTCCCCAAACACGCCCGTCCCCACGGACAATACCATATCCCCCGGTTTGAGCACGCTTTTCAGCGCTCCCCACAAGGCGACCATGCCTTCTCCGGTGGGCAGAACGACTTCGTGCGCCGTGCCCGCGAAACGCCGCAGCATACCGCACGTAGCCCTGTACAGTTCCAGATATTCCGTACCAAAACGGGGCGGGCCGTAATCACGGCGCAAAGCTTCGGCCGCCGCAGGATGCAAGGTGACAGGGCCGGGATAGAACGGCAATTCAGCATAGGAAGTAAACATGATAAACCTCGTTATACGAAGCAACGCAGGTTGGGCGGCAACATTCGTTGCCGCAAGACAGACCGGGTTCCACACGGCGAGGGCACGTCATCTCTGCCCTCGATGCCCGTAAGCCTCGCTTCACTCAGAAACGGGCATGGCCCCCGAGGGGCCGCCGTCCTGGTCGGCCTCCAGGCTGGCCCCAGCTCGCGCTTCCGGCGGTTAAAGGAGTATCCCGGAACCCAAAATGTTAAAACTGCTCTCCGGGGAGAGGAGCGGCCTGCCCTTCCGTACCCAGCGCGTCAGCCAGTATCTTGCCGATACGCAGCAGCGAGGTTTCGTCCATGGCGCGCCCCATGAGTTGCATGCCCACGGGCAGGCCCTCGCTGAGTCCCACCGGCAGAGCCAGACCGGGCAACCCCGCCAGGTTCAATGAAAGCGTAAAGATATCCATAAAATACATTTGCAGGGGGTCATGCACCTCGTCAAGCTTCCAGGCCGTCACCGGAGATACCGGGGCCAACAACGCGTCGCATTGAGCGAGCGCCTCATCATAATCACGCCGGATCAGGCGGCGCACCTGGGCAGCCTTGCGATAATAGGCGTCGTAATATCCAGAAGAAAGCACATAGGCTCCCACCAGAATACGCCGCTGTACTTCCTCGCCAAAGCCTTCGGTTCGCGAACGCACGTACAAGTCTTCCAGGCTGGCCGGGTTTTCCGCTCTGTGGCCATACCGCACGCCGTCATAGCGGGCGAGGTTGGAACCGGCTTCCGCCGCAGCCATGACGTAATAGGCGGCAACCGAGTATTCCGTATGGGGAAGCGAGACTTCAACCAATTCTGCACCGAGGGAACGCGCCTGGGACATGGCCTCTTCACACGCCTTCTTTACGCCCGGACACAATGCCTCATGCCCGAAAAACTCACGGGGCAGCCCAAGCGTTACCCCCTTCAAATCCGTGCCGTTCAAAGCGGCCATATAGTCGGGAACAGGGGCGTCCAGGCAGGTGGAATCCCGTTTGTCATATCCGGCGATAACGCCCAACATGAGCGCGGCGTCTTCCACGGATCGCGTCATGGGACCGATCTGATCGAAACTCGACGCATACGCCAACAGCCCATAGCGGGAAACGCGCCCGTAGGTGGGTTTCAGCCCCACGCAGCCGCACAGCGAAGCAGGCTGACGGATGGAACCGCCGGTATCGGTGCCCAGTGCTCCAGCACACTGACAGGCCGCCACACTGGCGGCAGACCCGCCACTGGAGCCGCCGGGAACGCGCTCCGTGTCCCAGGGGTTGCGGGTGGGATGCCAGGCGGAATGTTCCGTGGTGGACCCCATAGCGAATTCATCCATGTTTGTCTTGGCCAGGACAATCGCGCCGGCTTTCCGCAAGCGTTCCACGGCGTAGGCATCATAAGGCGGCATAAAATGCTCGAGAATGCGGGAACCCGCCGTGCAGGGGATGCCTTTCAGTGTCAGTGCGTCCTTGACGGTAACGGGCACGCCCCACAGAGGAGCCTCCTCCACAGAGGGCATACGCCCTTCCGCGCGAGCAAGGTCCAGAGCCCGCGCCTCCTCCAGAGCTTCAGCATCACGCCGGGCCAGAAGTGCGCCAACGGTTCCTTCGGTTTCATCCATGCGGGAAAGGCAAGCGGCGGTCAATTCCTCCGCCCGGATATCCCCCGCACGCACGAGGTCACGGCTCTCTTTCAGGCCGATCCGGCACAATTCGCTCATTGTTTACCCTCCACAATCCTCGGCACGAGGAAAAATTCTCCGTTTTCACCGCCGCGCTCAGGCGCGTTGGCAAGGATTTCCTCTCTGGCGCAGGTGCGGCGGGCTTCATCAGCGCGCCCGTCAGCCAGGCAAGCCTCTGCGTTAAGCTCCACCGGCGAATAGAGCGGAACAACGTCCGAACAATCAAGTTCTGACAGTTTATCCATATACATCAGAATATTTCCGCACTGAGTGCCGAAATATTCCTGATTTTCTGCATCAGGGGCAAGCTTCGCCAGCTTGCACAGGTGCAGGAACTCTTCTTTTGAAAGGGCCATAATGCCTCGTACTCCAGAGCAATGTATGTTTAAAAAAAGTTACAATACCGGAAGCATGGGCTCCGTTGCGCTCTCTCCGCCACTTCCTCCGTCAAATGAGCCTGAGGGAGACATCCCGTCCGCGCCCTGGTTTTCCGTTTCCTGCGGTTCGGGGGCGACATTGGGCAGAGGAGCCAGCCGGGAAGAGCCCGGCATCTTGTTCAGTTTGCGGTAATACGCACCAAAGGCTTCCCGGTTGACGGGAATCATGCCCTGACGCGCAGGCTGGAACAGCAGCATCTGGCGATGCGCAAGACCCAGTGCATCCCATACCACGGGCGCGCCCGCCCATTCCATATCCCTTCCGGCGGCGAGTGTGGCGTTCAGCGCGGCGCCATCCTTCACAGGTTGACGCAGGCCGAGCGCCGCTGCAAAACGGACAAAGTCATAACCGAGTACAGACCAGTCGCCCGGCTGCACGTCGCGGCCGTTCATAGCGCTCTTGAATGCCACGGCCGCAGTGCTTTCAGATGTTTCATCCCATACGCCGGGGAACACGGAAAGGCCAAAGGTTTCGGTATCCAGAGCATGCCCGCTCTTCAGTCCCTGCTCCCAGAGCACGGTGCCGAGCATGACCCTGTTATACGCGCCGTGATAACGCAGCATGGAAATGAGCATATCCATGTTGCTCCAGCTATCGGGCAGGAAGACTGCGCCGAATTCAGCCTTGGCCCGGGGAACAGCGCCGCGTGCAACGTTGACTGCTTGTACGAATTCGCCGGTAAGCTTAGTCCACGATTTGACGTCTCCCAATGGGTAAGAGGAAGAACGAACGGAAAAGCCCTGCCGTCCGGCGGCGGCACTGAACAGCGCGCTCATGCGCTGGCCATAGCTGTCGTTGGGCGCAAACACGCCGAAGGAATGAATGCCCAGGTCATTAGCTGCAAAACCCAGCACCGCACCGATCTGATCTTCGTTACTGGTAAAGAAGCGCCACGCGGTCCGGCCTTCATCAGAAGGATCGGGCAACTGGGACAGGAAGGCGAACACTGCGCGTCCGCCGAAGCCCTGCGCCTTAAGTGCGGAATACCGAGCCGAAAGCAGAGGGCCCCCTACAGTGATGCAATCCGCAGGCAGAGCGGCATATCTGGCCAGCCAGTCCGGCTGGTTGGTATCAATGACCACAAGGTCCATTTTGGTTCCCGCAGTCTCAAGCTGTTGTGCGGCGGCCTGCGCTCCAGCCTGAACCTGCTTGCCAAGAGAGGATGCCGTGCCACTGAGAGGCAGCAGCAAGGCTACTTTTCCCGCTCCGGGCCGCGTAAGCACCGGAGCTGCACCGATACCGAGCGCACCGGGATCAGCGAAGACGCCGGACGCGGACAGCTTGGCCAGTACAGCGGCGTTGTCAGCCAAAAGATTGCGTTGCGCCGCTTCCCATAACAACAGCGACCAGGGGAAAGATGTTTCCTGCATGCGCGGAACGGCCTTGCCCGCCACAGCCAGAGTCTGTTTGTCCGCCGTGCGCAGATCCGCCAGATAGACATGCTCCATAGCCGTCCGTCTGCGGATATCCGCTCCCGCATAAACCCGGGCGAGTTCCTGGCGCGCCTGTTCCGCGTATTTGCCGGGTCTGGCTGCAGCCAGATAAGAGGCCCGCTCGCGCAACGCCCGGTTGGTCGAGGCATCGCGCCAGACGGCGGCGGCCTTCTGCCCCTGCTGGACGGAAGTCAGGCCCACAAGGCTCTTCAGCCAGGTGTTGATCATGGCCTCTTCTTCCGGGCTATAAGCCAATGTTGCTTCGGAAGATCCGCCCAGGTTAATTTTAAAAAGATTGGAGCACCCCGCCAGCGCGAAGCAGCACAGCAGAATGAGCGGCAGGACACGCAGACGGACATTGAGAGTGCGAAACCCTGCGGAGCAAGAAAAGAGGTGGTGCATATCGGCTCTCCTCGAACATTTGGTTCTTGAACGCACCGCTTGGCAGCGACACGGCGGCAAAACATCACCTGCCCCGCCGTCGAAACGGGGACAATATATTATGCCAGCTTCCTTTAATGGGCAAGGCGCAGAAAGAGCAGAAGAAAAGCAGTTCAGAAAAAGCGGACGCTCACTCATACCAGATCCGGGTCATGGTCAGGCCCTGCGGCGGCGCTGTTACCGGCGCGAGGCGGCGATCCTTCGCCTCAAGCAGCGCCGGAACAGCCTCGGGTTCAAACTTGCCCCGCCCGCAGGCCACCATAAGCCCCACCATATTGCGAACCATCTGTTTTAAAAAACCATTAGACTCGAAGCGCAACAGCACCATGTCTTCCTGTCCCGGCAGAGGCGAGGCCGAACGAGTGATGGAATATACGGTGCGCACGCTGCTCTTGATGTCTGTTCCGCGATTCTGCATGCTGGCGAAGTCGTGCTCCCCCTCCAGATGAGGGATGACCGCATCCAGCCGGTCAAGATCCAGCGGGCCGCAGCCCCATACAAAAGGATACAGACGCGGCGGAATGTAGCGCCGGTTAAGCCACAGCGAATATGTGTACGCCTTGCGCACCACACTAAAACAGGCGTTGAAGGCATCTGGCACATAAGCAAAATCCGTCACCCGGATATCGTGCGGCAGACGGGTATTGAGCGCCAGCACCCAGTCCAGCCGCGTTTTTTCTTCGGGCACGTCGCAATGAGCCACCTGAGCGTCGGCGTGGACGCCTGAATCCGTACGCCCCGCACCTTGTACGTGTACGGGCCTGCCCACGACCTCCGCCAGAGCGCGCTCCATTTCCCCCTGCACTGTAGGGGGATGGGGTCTGTCTTTCCAGGCCTGCACCTGCCAGCCACAATAATGAGTGCCCACATAGGCGATGGTCAGTTTAAGTCTGGGCATATCGGGTCACCGCGCCAACGCCGGAATCTGAGCCAAAACAGAAGAAGAAGAAGAAGAAGAAGAAGAAAGAAACATCAGAGATCCACCAGTTCCACGCGCGATTCCGGCACGGGAAAGCCAAGAAAACATTCACCCATCCGGGCGAAACGTTCCGCATCGTCCGTGGTGAGGAAAAAGGATTCCCCCTTTTTTCCAGAGGAACACAACTTGCCGCTTTTCAACGTTTTTTTCACAGCCTGAGCTGTGGTGGCCGCCGAATCCACCAGTGTCACGCCCGGCCCGGCCACATGCGCGATAGCGTTTGCCAGGAGGGGAAAGTGCGTACAGGCAAGCACCAGACAATCCGGCACTTCTTCCCCACGTTCGCGCGGAATGCGAAAAATTCTGTCCAGATAGCGGGCGGCAA
>JAEXGX010000078.1 GCA_023450535.1 Pseudomonadota bacterium
TAGCCAGGACAGGCGGTATTCCGTTTTGCCCCGATGGAAAGAACAGAGCCGTGGGCCCATGCCGATAGAGAATGTGACCACGCCGATGCCCATCAGGCGACAGGCGATGAAGTGTCCGAGTTCATGAAAGAAAATCAGGCCGCCCAGCACCAGTATGACGGCGAGGGCGGAATCCCAGTAGGAAAAGATATGCAAAAGAAAGTCCATGTGGTGTGTCATGCGCGCCATGCGGCGGCTTGTTTACGTGTAAGGGCATCCCGAGCCAGGATAGCATCCAGAGCGTCGCGGGTTTGACCAGGGTTTTCGGCAAGCGGCGGCGTTATGCCTTTACTTGCTTCCAGTATGGTATGCACGAGGGCGGGAATGTCCAGAAAGGCGATGTCGTTTTTCAGAAAACGTTCCACGGCCACTTCATTTGCGGCGTTGAGTTCCGTTGTTTTTCCTTCTGCCAGTGCCCGGCGGGCCAGGTCAAGGCAGGGAAATGCCTCCGTGTCCGGCGCTTCAAAGCTGAGCGGGCCGCAGTTTACCAAATCCAGCGGGGCGATTCCCGCATTTTCCAGCATGACGGGCCAGGAAAGGCAGGAGGCGATGGGCAGGCGCATGTCAGGTGTGGCCAGCTGCGCCATGACCGCGCCATCTTTCAATTCCACAAGGGAATGGACGATGGATTGCGGATGCACAGCTACTTTTATCGCGTCCACAGGCATGTCGTAAAGCTGGCAGGCTTCGATAATCTCCAGCCCCTTGTTCATGAGTGTGGCGGAATCAATGGTGATTTTTGCTCCCATGCTCCAGTTGGGGTGCCGGAGTGCGTGTTCGGGGCGGATGTCGCGCAATTCTTCCCGTGTTTTGCCACGGAAAGGGCCGCCGGACGCGGTAAGGATGAGGGCGCGGATTTCCTCGGGCGCGCGGCCTGTCATGCACTGAAACAGGGCGTTATGCTCGGAGTCCACGGGCAGAAGCACTGCTCCGGTGCGGGTGCAGATCGATCGGATCAACGGCCCGGCAAGGACAAGACTTTCCTTGTTGGCAAGGCAGATGACCTTGCCCGCCTCGGCGGCGGCGACGGTGGCTCGCAAGCCCGCCGCGCCAACCTGCGCGGAGAGCACGATGTCCACGTCATCCCGGGCGGCAATGGCGGCGAATCCGGTTTGTCCGGCAAGAATTTCAGGGTGGTACCCGGAAGGGAGCATTTTTTTCAGGGCTTCAATGCCGTACTCGCCCTCCGCATCGCGCAGGGCGAGTACCGGAGGACGCCATCGTTCCGCCTGAGTAGCCAGCAGAGCGAGATTGCGCCCTCCCGCCAAGGCCGTCACGATGAATTCGCCAGTCTTTTTTACTGGTGCGGTTCCGCCTCGCGCCCTCCAGCCGTCGATTACCCGCAGGGTATTGACGCCAATGGAGCCCGTACTCCCCATGAGCGCCACGCGGCGCGGCCAGGGCAAGGGAGAGTCAAAAGGCAATCGACTGATGTAACGCATATGTTTTCCAGAAAAGGCAGATCGGGAAATTACCCCAGAAAGGGACGAACCAGGGCAAAGGCGGCCGCCGCAAACAGAATGCTGTCAATGCGGTCAAGCACTCCGCCGTGGCCGGGCAAAATTTTGCCGGAATCCTTGATATGAGCCGCGCGCTTGAGCGCGGATTCAAAAAAGTCGCCCATTTGGGCCATGACGCCCATGAACAGGCCCAAAGCGAGCCACGCAGGGAAAGAAAACTGAGGGCCTCTGAGCAGCCATCCAGCGACAAGACAGGCGGCCGTGGCGGCAAAGAGTCCGGCAACTGCGCCTTCTACGCTCTTTTTGGGGCTGACGGAAGGCCAGATCTTGAGCTTGCCGAACTGTACGCCGGCGGCATAGGCCGCGATGTCGGACAGTGCAGGAACCAGCACAATAAGGAGCTGTTCGCCTGGGCTGTAGTGCAGAACCGGGGAAAGCAGCAAGGGGATATAGACTATGCCTCCCAGGAGAATGGCCGCCCGGCGGAAGCGCTCAAGCGAGTTCTCCTGCGTCCAGCCGACGAGGGAATGCACGGCCAATACGGAAAAGGCCGCCGTCAGGGCCAGACTGGCGGGGTATGCGGGAGAAAAACGGCACAGCACGACAATTCCCGCCCCAAGCAGAATGCCAAGAGTTTTGGCGGGAAGTTCTTCCTGCGGGAGGAAAAGAGAATAGCACTCCCATTGTCCGATACCGCACACGACGAGAAGCAACAGGAAGAGGTGAAGCCCGCCGGCCTTCCATGCCGTGAAGAGCACAGCAAGGAGAATAAGCCCGGTGACGGCGCGCGCCCCGAGGCCTGCGGCGAGATATTTTTGCAAGGACATGGCAGCTCCAGGAGTATCAGCCTGTAATGTCAGGTATAGTGTCAGGATCGGAAGCACAGGAAGATGCGGTATGGTTCGTATGCCGGGTGCATGCGCCGTCCGTCACAGCTGGGGGGGGCGCCGCAACCTGGCCTTCTGTAAGACCGAAACGGCGGGAACGCTCCGCATAGTGGACCAGTGCCCGATCCAGTTCGGCGTCGTCAAAATCAGGCCAGAGTTTGTCACTGAAATAGAGCTCGGTATAGGCGCTCTGGAACA
>JAEXGX010000113.1 GCA_023450535.1 Pseudomonadota bacterium
CAACTGATGCGATGGATGCGGGTGACGCCGGAAACTAGGAATGCCGTCTGGACTTTGTTGAATTCGGTAATGATGATATTGGAATCATCCCCTATGCTTCCCTTATCGAGATATTTACATACGTCTATCAGGGGCACTATACGGCCACCCCGGTAGGGAAACGCTCCCAACACGCAAGGGTGGCGCATTTGCGGCATGGCAGTAATCGGCTAGGGACGGATTATTTCAACAACTTTGGATACATTGATCCCGTAATATCCACGGTAGCCGTCCCGTTCATTGATGAAGAATTCAACAATCTCCAGCTCATTGGTGCCGACTTCAAGCAGAATTTTTGACTGGGACATGCAACCTTTCTCCCTCTTGCGCTATAAACAGCCACTCCGGAAGCCCCGGAAACATACGCTCGTCACCTGCAGGATATATCGAATTTTATGCTGAAAACTTAAGGGACACCATCAAGTTTGCCGCTGGTCACCGTAAAAGAATTCCACATGGCAATCATGTATAGAACAATAATTGTTTTTACTGCGCAGAGCAAGTTTTATCGGTATCCTTCTCTGGAAGGAACTTTTGCCCGAAATAAGAAATACTTCAGATATGCTGCGTTGACAGGAAAAGGGTGTAAGAATAATTTAACCCAATTTTTGAAAATTTTTGGTTCGCCGCAGGCAAAAAGGAGAACACTATGGCGCTGCACGTGGTCAATCATCCCCTTGTTCGGCACAAACTCGGCCTTTTACGACGTGAAAGCACCTCTACCAGCGAGTTTCGGATGGTGGCCAAGGAAATAGGACGTCTGCTTACCTACGAAGCCACCCGGGAACTCCAGACGGAAACCAAAAGCGTTCAGGGCTGGGCCGGGCCGGTAAATGTGGATTATATTTCCGGTAAAAAGGTGACTATTGTTCCCATTCTGCGCGCCGGACTGGGGCTTATGGATGGTGTACTCGATATGGTGCCGGGGGCCAAGATCAGCGTAGTCGGTTTGTACCGTAATGAGGAAACTTTGGAACCTGTGGAATATTATGTTAAATTAGCGAAATCAATAGATAAACGTATTGCTTTGATTCTTGACCCCATGCTGGCTACTGGTGGTTCAATGGTCGCGACCATTGAATTGTTGAAACGTCGGAATTGTCCCTGTATTCGTGCATTGACATTAGTATGTGCGCCCGAAGGAGTGCAACGTGTACTTGAAGCTCACCCCGATGTGGAAATTTATACTGCGGCGCTTGATTCGCACCTAAATGAAAAAGGCTATATTATTCCAGGATTGGGCGATGCCGGCGACAGAATTTTTGGCACGAAATAGTTTTCTGTCTTATTCCATTTCTCAATAAAAACTGTGTTGGTATTGAGAGGTAAAGGCACGAAAAATATTCACCTGCTGGTGCAGCAACGCCGTAACCTGCTTACATTTTTCGGTCACCAGCTTACGCTGGTTCCCCATTCCCATTCCAATATTTTTATACTGGAAGAGGAGGGGGCGGAAATCAGATATGGCAGGGATACGATGTTCCGGCCCACAGGTTTCGTACCTCTGTCGGAGCTATGCTCTGCTATCCATGTATGTACGCCTTGAGGAGGACAGGCATGGCTCCGCGAGCTATCCATCGGGTAGAAGCAAGTAAATTGCTGCTACTCCAGAATGGTGGGGCTTCGCGATGGAGCCTCGCTTCACTCGATTCCATAAAACATTTCAAAGTTGGAATGTTCTAACGTACGTTTAGAAAAGCCGAGCTATTCCTGGGGATGCTTATGTCCAATAATGTTGTCTATCGTTTCCGGCTCAGAGACTGTTTTCTTGGTGCACAGATGCTGTTTGTCGCCTTCGGTTCTTTGGTTCTGGTGCCACTGCTGACCGGGCTGAACAGTAATGTGGCGCTGTTCACGGCGGGGGTAGGGACGCTGATTTTTCAACTGTGTACGCGGGGCAAAGTGCCTATTTTTCTTGCTTCCTCTTTTGCGTTTATTGCTCCCATCATTTATGGAATTCAGACATGGGGAGTGCCCGCGACTCTGGGAGGTATGGTCTGCGCGGGTTTTGTCTATGTACTTTTCAGCATGATCATCCGCTTCCGGGGGACGGATATCATTTTGCGGTTGCTCCCTCCTATTGTCACCGGGCCGGTAATTATTGTTATTGGGCTTGTCCTTGCCCCGGTGGGCGTTAATATGGCGTTGGGAAAGACGTCGGACGGTTCAGTCGTGTTATTCGCGGAAAATGTTGCACTTCTCATTTCCATGATTTCTCTGGCTGTAACGGTGCTAGTATCGTTGTTAGGGCGCGGATTCATGCGCCTTGTACCCATTCTCAGCGGTATTGCCGCCGGGTACGCTGTTTCTGTGGTTATGGGAATCCACGACCTTAGCAAGGTGGCCGATGCCCCATGGTTCAGCCTGCCGCCCTTTGTATTCCCGGAGTTCCGCTGGGAAGCCATATTGTTTATCATTCCTGTGACGCTTGCTCCTGCCATTGAACATTTTGGGGATATCATCGCCATCAGTTCCGTGACGGGAAAGGATTTTCTCAAAGACCCCGGCATAAAAAGCACGATGCTGGGGGATGGTTTGGCAACTATGGCGGCCAGTTTTGTCGGGGGGCCGCCGAATACCACCTATTCGGAAGTAACAGGGGCCGTTGCCTTGACGCGTGCCTTTAATCCTGCGGTCATGACCTGGGCGTCTTTCTGCGCCATTGCCCTTTCCTGCATCAATAAACTGGGTGCTTTTTTGCAGTCCATTCCTTCCCCTGTTATGGGGGGAATCATGATTCTGCTCTTCGGAGCCATTATGGTAGTGGGGCTGAATACTCTCGTTCAGGCCGGGCAGGATCTCATGGAACCCCGTAATCTCGCCGTGGTGGCGCTGATCATTATTTTCGGCGTGGGGGGGATGACTTTCAGCATCGGTTCATTTCGCTTGGGAGGTATCGGGCTGGCCGCCGTCACCGGAGTATTGCTGAATCTTATCTTGCCGGGCAAAAAGAAGGTTTTTAGGAAGGAGAGCGTATCTGGGCATTGAAATGGTAAAATTTTCATTACAGGTGTGCTGGAGAATAAAAAGGCACCTGTTCCGGGGAAGGAACAGGTGCCTTTTTTGGTATAGGCTTTAGCCTGTCGAGAGAGTGAAGTGATTGAGGCTGGCTAAAACTCATAAAAAGAGTCCCCATATATTTCATATATGGGGACTCAAAGTGGCGGAGCGGAAGGGGCTCGAACCCTCGGCCTCCGGCGTGACAGGCCGGCGTTATAACCGTCTTAACTACCGCTCCGTGTGCATGGTGGGCAGTACAGGACTTGAACCTGTGACCCCCGCCGTGTGAAGGCGATGCTCTACCAACTGAGCTAACTGCCCATGCAACGAAGAGAGTATTTACGTACCTTGACTGATTTTGTCAATAAAAAAAGAAGAAAAATTTTATTTTTCGCTTATTTCTTTAAGTTTCCTTTTTTTAGGTATACTTGTATGCAATTCAACGCTGCGGGGGTAACGCCTGAGATACGGCTCGCTTGGCCCAGCGTCTGAGGTTTCACCCGATTGAGCTTTTCCTGTACTTCGGTTGAAAGTCCGGGAAGCCCTGTGTAATCCATATCAGAAGACAGGGTTATGTGTTCCATCCAGTTGAGCGAATTGGCCGTCCAGCGTTGCCGTTCAATATAACCTGCGTATTTGATGATACTTTCCGCTTCGCTGAGAATATTCGCGTCTTCTTGTTCCAGTCCGGGCAGAAATACGGCCAATTGGGCAAGTGAGAGGGTAGGGCGTCGGCCCAGTTCAGCCAGTGAGATACCCTGATGCGGGCAGGTCTCGCCCATAGAGGCCAGTGCATCGCGTACAGATGCATCCGGCGTAATACGTGTTCCTTCAAGGCGTTCAAGAAGCGTTGTAAGAGTCCGTTGTCTGGTCTGGAAGATGCTCCAGTGTTCATTCGTCACCAAACCGCGTTCTCGCCCGTACGG
>JAEXGX010000202.1 GCA_023450535.1 Pseudomonadota bacterium
ACGGATTCTTTTTGTCCTCCAGGTGGCGGCGGAGTAGTGGCCCTGCAAAATCAGACCCCATCCCGTAGATTACAGTGGGATCGGCCTGAAGCGCCATGCCTTTTCGCAGACGGTTGTCATATACGCCCGCCACACGGGAGCGCTCTTCCGGCAGACCCGTTTCCTTTTCCACAATAGAGGCCAACGCAAGCACACGCAACAGTTCATCCGCCTTGGGCCGCGAACTGAAGCCCGCTCCTTCCCATGCGCCTGCCGTCTTGCGCCAGAAGGTATCCACCATGCGCCCGGCAAAAGATTGTGCAGCCTTCAGATCCATTTCACGCGGTTTGGGCACAAGGTAGGTGTCAGGATACAGGAAACCTTCTGCCGACGCGAAGGGAATACCGTACTTGCGCAGAAACTCCACATCATGGATGACGGCGTCAAAATCAGCGGCCCGGCACATTCCTTCCTTTTCCAGCAGACTGCCCACTTCCCACCAGGGTAATCCTTCGGGCACCGTCACGCGGTACAGCATCCCCCTGCCGCTCACCAGATGAGCCAGCACCCTGCGAGGAACCCAGCCGGTATTCACTAAAAACTGTCCGGCCTGAAGCTTGCGCCCCTGCTCCGTCAGCCGGGCCAACAACTGAAAACGCCCGGAGCTGGTGATAATGCCCTGCTCCTCAAGCTGGCGGGAAACTTCGGCCAGCGTGGACCCTGGTTCGATGTCCACCACCTTATCGCGGCCAGGCGTTTCCGGAGCGGCATTCAGAAAGCTCCAGACTTCCCAGCCTGCATACAGGCCAAAAACCAGCATCGCCGCAAGCAAGAACAAAAAGAATTTGAGAACTGGATGACGCCGGACAGATGTGGAACTCATGCTTCCTTCCGTAAAGATTCCGGTTGAGAAAGAAAAGATTCGAGAATCAGCGCCGCCGCCGCCTGGTCAACCACACCCTTGATCGCGCGGGCATCCAGTCCGGCCTCGGCCAGACGCTTTTCCGCGTCGGCACTGCTCAAAACCTCGTTCATGTAATAAACGGGCAGAGTTACGCGGCGTTTAAGCGAGGCCGCAAAGTTACGCACCTGCCGGGTAGTCAGGGACTCACTGCCGTCGCTGTACAGCGGATAGCCCAACACAATGGCGTCGGGCCGCTCTGCATCGATCAGAGTCAACAATTCCTCAAAAAATACAGCCCGGATTTCCCGCTTCAACGTGCGTCGCGGAAAGGCCATAATCCCGTCCGGATCGCTGACCGCTACCCCCACGCGCTTGGTGCCGTAATCCAGAGCGAGATACTTCATGCCGCCACCCAGCGCCACAGCAGGCAAAATCCGCACAGTGCGGCCAGAGCCAGTACTCCGGCTAACACATCGTCGATCATGATGCCCTGCCCGCCCTTCAGCCAGTTTTCCGACTTCTTCACTGCGCCGGGCTTGGTGATGTCAAATACCCGGAACAGGATAAAGCCTGCCACAAGAGGAATCAGCGGCGTGTCCACCGGACCGAGGGCTGGCCCGGGAAAGACGGCAGGCATAAGTGAAGAAAATACGGGCGAACACAGCGGAAACAAGGCGATCCACTGCCCCACCAATTCATCCACCACCACACAGGAGGGATCTTTGCCGCCGAGAAGCTCTTCGGCCCGGCCTGCCGCCCAGGAACCAACGGCGTACAAAATGACAAGCAGCACCAGCCGCGAGGAAGACGGCAACGGAAGGAAAAACCACGGCGCAAGCACCACAGCCAGTGCGGACCCCGCCGTACCGGGAGCCCTGGGGGACAGCCCGGCAAATACCAGCCGGGAAATATGCAGAGCAAGACGATCTGTAACGCGAAGGGAGGAAACTCGGCTGTTCATATTTCAATCCATAACAAAAATTTGCTGCCAGTCCTCACTTTAGTGTGCCCTGCCGAGCTTGGCAAGCAGCCCGCCAACGACTATGCTGTCACAGGTCCGGGCCTTTCAACGCGAGCCTCTCTTTTCGGACGGCTTCAAGAGCAAAGCCCGCACGGTGAAATGACAGGGCGAGCACATAATGAGCCACTCACCCGGGATGAAATGCTTATGGAGGAATGTATGGCACAGTTCCATCACATCATGTTTGGACAGGTTCTTTATGAGGACGGCCTCTCCTATCAGGAGCTCCTCGACGCTGAAGAACGTATCCAGACAATGCTTCAGGAGGTGCTTTCCCTGTGCGGCGCAACACATGTGGATTTTGACAGTCAGGCCGATGCGACACTGGTGGAATGCGTCTTTCCCCAAACCGATCGGGAATTCGCCCGCGACTTCTGCGAAACCATCGCTCGTAAACTCGGCCCCGGCGTTCTGGCTCGTTTTCTGTTTCTGGACAGGGATCTGACCTCTTTGCTCGGTTACTTTCTCGGACACGGCAAATGGGAAGAACAGGTCTTCACTATCCCCACACCAAAAGAGGCCTTGTCCGGCAGGTTGATAAAGCGTGACCGCAGCAAGCCTTCCCGCGAAGCCAGAGTGCTGGAAGCCCCCGCACCGGAACCGGAAAAAACCGTCCGTGCGCCGCAAGCGGCCCCCGCCCAACCTGAATTCGATCATGCTGCCGCTCTGCGGGCCATGATGGATATGTTGAATCGCAAATAGCTTTCGAGCCGAGTCTATTTCAAAGTTACTGATGTTATCGGCAATCCCATTTCTTCCAACAGGAGTATAACATGAACAGCGTCGTATTTTCTTTCAAAAAAATGGCTGTAGCACTCAGCGTTACAGCCACATTGTGCACCGCCGGCCTCGCGGGAGCAGAAGAACAGATGGATTATAAGGCGTTTCTGGCCAAATCCCCGCTGGGCGTCCTGGCTACAGTAGAAGGAAATCAGCCCCGCACCCGCGTATTTCAGCTGCTCCGCATCCAGGACGGCAAGTTCTGGTTCTGCACCGGCGCAAGCAAGGATGTCTACAAACAATTGCAGGCCAACAACCGGGTATCCTTCTGTGTCTGGAACCCCGAAACCAATGTTGTTCTGAACCTGGACGGCCCGGTTTCCTTTGTAGAGGACAAGAACCTGAGCGCCGAATTGCTGGCGGAAAACCCCGGCATCAAAGCCATTTACAAGAGCGCGGACAACCCGGAGTTCAAGGTGTTCTATCTGGAACCGACTACCATCACCAGCTTCGATTTCGTCAAGGGCAAGACTTTTCTCAAGCAAGCCCCCGCCATATAAGTCTCCGTTTTTGAATTTTTTTGAGCTGCTGACATTGTCAGCAGCCTTTTCGATTAACAAGAAAAAGCACTTGCATTTTCATGCAAGTGCTTGATTTTCTTGGCGTCCCCAAGGGGATTTGGATATATCAACTAACAATATAATATTATTGTTTGTTTTTTGAAATATTTATTTTCTACGCGAAACCTAATGCACATCGGCATGTCAACGGAAATCCGTACTGGGGAATTGAACCGCTCCCCATTCAGTTGACTAGCAGTATATAGAGCGAGAGACCGCCCTGCAAGGGCCGTGACGCTACTCTTCTTGGCTCTCCCTTCTCCTACCTTGACTTTTTCTACTTTTCCCGCATAAGCTTCAATCACTACTTCATGGCAGCGTCCGCACCGCTGGATAATTCTGGTGCGCCTGCCCGGCATTATGCTGGGTTTCTTTGTTTGGGAGGAATGCTCCTAAACACAGCATGCAATTGCCGGGTCGATAGCTCCTAATACAACACCTCGCTTGCGGGGGAATAAGAGCAGCGTTCCATGAACGTAGTTGAGTCCCGGCATTTCTCATTTCAAATGCCATACTACTGAATCATGGAGTTTTTTATGTCTGATTCCATTTCCACTGCTTCCCCATCAGGCCCAGGTAACCCCGCAGACGGCGACCAGTATCGGGAGTATTACATCCCGGCAAACATCGTTGAAGAAGAGCAAGAGCTTTTGGATGAGTATGATACGAGCAGACTTGCCCACGCCCTGCGTGAAATCTACAATGACTTTTACTTGATGATAGAATTGATGCGCGGCTATGCGGAAGGTAAAGACGATGAAGATTTTACCTACTGGCTACTGGCCCAAAAACTCCAAGAGCCGTTGGACAGGTTGAGCAATGCATGCTCAATAACCATTGATTGGGAATTGGTCATGAGAAGAACAATTGGAGTTGAACTAAAAGTCTAAACTATACGAGCGGCCCGGACAAAATCCGGGCCGCATCTTTTTTCAGTCTGTGATGTGGTTGCTGGAAGTTATCACGCTGGTCACCAACCGCCGTCTAGCCGCCGCTCCTTCGCTTCTAGTAAAAGCGTGTGGATTTCGCGCTCGATTTTTTTGGGGCAGCAGTAGGAGTATCTGCATTTACTAGCTTGTTACCATAAGACGTATCGTGTTCATTGACCTATATCTGTTGAGTGCTTCAATTTCACTATAAATATCCAAAGTTCCACTCACATCTTGAATGGTCACAACAAGTGCATAGGGCACATCACTATCCTGGTTGTCCCACCGAGAGAATAGCTCAAGCCATATTTGCCAGTCGCCGGCATTGAATTTAGAAAACAGGCTGCTGAACTGTTGACACACATCCCACTTCTGTCGGCCCTCTTTAAAGTCAGGGGAGACTGGCTTTAATGCTACTCCATCCGAAGTTGATTTTTTCAGGGAAGCACGCACATATGCTCCAAGATATTCGGTACCCTTTGTTCTATCGACCGAAGGCATTGATAAGCATGTTACTGATACCTTCGCGACATTTCTGCCTTGTTGAGCGGCTAAAATTTCAGGCATATAGATAGTCACACGCTCTTTCGTCAGGCGATTCAGTGACCCAGAACGGACGAAAGTCACTTTGTCAGGAGATGAAAATTTACAACTATCTATATCTGGCAATCCACGACCATAGATATTATGAGCAAAAGATAATTCGTCATCTGTTATGTTCTCGGCATCCCAAATTGGCATGGCGTTGTGATACAGCAATGCCTTAGCCAAGACGATATCTTGTTGCGGGACAATGTTTAATATTTCAGCATAATCGCCTGAAATAATAGGCGCAGAAAAGCTTGTCCCGGCATCTGGAACAAGAGTTCCATCTTTCGACATCATCAAGGAAAAGGCATCTACAGGAACTGATGCATTCCCAGAGTTAGACACTATCGTGCCAGCGTAGGCTGAAATATCTGGCTTTGAAAAGCCGGTAAACCCTGGGCCGCGTCGGCTATATGGTGCAATTTCATTTTTTGAAGAGAGGCTGCCAGTATGACTATCCCCAACAATAGACCCGACAACTATTGATAACATAGAGTCAGCGGGTGCGGAGATTCTTGAATCATCATCGTCAAGAATATCTTCAAGGTTAGATTGAGTTTCCCATAAATTATGGTTGCCAGCAGAAACTACAAATTGGACACTTTTTCTAAGTTGCAATGCATCAATTTCATATCCAACGATGCTCATTTCATCGCCTTCAATCGGTGTCGTTGCATTGGCAGATAGGTTATAAACCTTTGTTATGTCAGAAAAAGAATCGACCGCGTCTTGTATGCGGCGGATGAAAACATTTGCTGGGACACTACCATCGAGTATATTACAATCTATAATTCTCGCTCGTGGCGTAAGATTTTGCGCTGATTGCTGTTGTGAAAGATACCTAAAGGCAATATTGCTAGCAACTTTTGTTCCATGGTCAGCATTCCCTCCAATAGAGCCGCGCGCGATCCAGCGTCCAGCAATGAGCTGCGACCACTCTTGAGGGAACATGACGCCTGAATCAAGAACCGCAACAGTGGGGAGACTGTTGATGTCAACATCTTGAGCAAGATTAAGTGAATCAAGAACTATCGCGTCTTCCTGATTGGCGTCCACGCTAAAAAAATCCGTTTCCTCAATTCGATATACCGCAGGGTCATTTTCGTAATTGGCTAATGATGACGATGGGATAATTGCCCGAATGACCGGTGTATCATCTGAAAGATAATAAACGTCATCTTGGACTACTCCGTTCCCTGATGCTATTTTTGCGAGAAGCCTTTTTACTGCCGGAGTATAGACATCGGTACCTAAATTTGGAATGAGCATTAATTGTAAGTCAATTTTTTCAGGCACACTGTCCAAGCATAAAACCTTATTCAACTGACTTGAGTTTTTCTCTGTGCCAATATAGGGT
>JAEXGX010000314.1 GCA_023450535.1 Pseudomonadota bacterium
GGATTCCGCAGGGGCGCCTTGAGACAGTGACAGTTTTTTTTCCCACACGTCGGCCAAACCTGCAAGTGCGGAGTATTCCTCCCTCTCGACAGTGTTTTGGCGTCCGTTTTTCAAATCGCCCCGCTCCCTGTCAGATGGCCCGGCGGGCACACCAGAAGCGGCTAAGCCTCCCGTGTTCACAACGTTTTTTACGCTGTCCGCACGAAAAGAACTCTTATTTTTTTGTCTCTTCTCGCTTTTAGCTGTTTTGCCCTTTTCACGGCTTTCCTTTGGTTCGAGTTTTTCAACGCGGCTCATGGCCAGCACAAAAAGCTCATCTTCGTCGTCGGAAGTATTTTTTTTCCGTTCCGCTTTGGTGAGGACGGGGTGCGCCCGGCTGTCTTTTTTTCTGGCGTCAGGGAATTGGGAAGCCTTGAGAGTTGCGAAAGGATTATCCTGATTCTTGTTCATGATTGAAATCCATTAGGGTTAGAAATCGAGTCCGGGAACGGCGCTGTGTCCCGTATGCCAGGGATGTTTGATCTCCATCATTTCGGTGATCAGATCAACTTCCGGCGTCAAAGCCTCGGGAAAACCCCTGCCGGACAGGACAAGGTGGGTTTCATTTGCCTTCGCGTGCCGGAGCAAAGTTCCAATTTCTTCTTCCAGAATAAGCCTTTTCCCCAAGGCATAGAGGATTTCGTCAGCGATAAGGACATCCACCTGTTCTACCCGGTTTTTCGCCCAGGTAATGGCGCGCAGAGCTGCATCCCGGTGTTTCGGACGATCTTCTTCCTGGCGGAAAAAACCTTCGCCCGCAGCAAAAAAGTCATCACCAAGCAGTTCTTTGAGAAAGGTTTGTTCACCCGCTTCTCCATCGCGTTTCATGAACTGGACGAAAGCGACGCGCAGGCCCCTTCCCCGCGCGCGTACAACCTGCCCGATGCAAGCGGACGTCTTGCCTTTGCCGTTTCCTGTATAAACATAAATCATTGTTTTTCTCCGTCTTGCCGAACAGGAGCGGAGGGTTGCCATATCCCGGAAACGCTCTGGCCACAATGCGGGCAGCTTCCGTCCAGGGAAAGCTGAGAGGCGCGAAAGCCGTTGCGTTGCACCACAGTTTCTCCGCAGGCGGGGCAATGTGTGCTTTCATCTCTTCCCGCTATATTCCCGATATACACATGGCGCAGGCCCGTTTGTACGCCGATATCTCTCGCGAGTTCCAGGCTTTCCGGTGATGTGGAGGGAATATTGGACATCAGACGACACGGAAAGAAGGCCGAGATATGCCAGGGGGTATCCGCACCAAGGTGGGTGTGGATAAAGCGGGCGATCCGGGAACATTCCTCGGGGCCGTCGTTGACGCCGGGCACAAGCAATGTCGTAATCTCCAGCCACCAGCCCAGACGGCGCATGTGTATGAGATTGTCCAGCACCCCCCGCAGACCCGCGCCACAGAAATGCCGGTAACTTGTATCGGAAAAACTTTTCAAATCGATGTTGGCCGCGTCGATGAGTGGGGCAAGGGCCTCAAGGCAGGCCGGACTCTGGTATCCGTTACTGACCATTACTCGTCCGAGGCCCGCATCCCTTGCTTGTTCGGCGCATGCGCGCATAAGCTCGAAAAAAACTGTCGGCTCGGTGTACGTGAACGCGATACTGGCGCACTTATGGTCGAGTGCAGCCCGAACGAGTGTATCAGGAGAAATGAACAAGTTTTTTTGACACAGGGCGCGTCGTTGTTCCCGTGCCACAAGGAAAGAGACTGCGGAGGTTTCGGGAGGGCGCTGTACGAGGAGGGCCGGACGGGAAATTTCACTGTTTTGACACCATGCACAATCGAAATTGCAGCCGAAGGTGCCCAGGGAAAGTGTTGAACTCCCCGGGAGGTAATGGTAAAGGGGCTTTTTTTCGATGGGATCGATATGAAGCGCAACGGCATGCTGAGCCACAAGGGTGAACATTTCCACGCGGCCGTCTTGCGTTGCTGCACAGCCGCGCACGCCACAGATGCCCCATTCTCCGGCGTGAAGGCGGCAAAAATGCCGACACAGCAGGCATTGAACGCGTGCGCCGGGCAATTCGCGCCATAGCGCGGCATGACTGTTCATCGACCGCTCCTGCCAGGATCGAGGCGGGGTTCGGGGCGGAGAGGAGGACGTCCTCCCGGCATGGGGAGCTTTATTTCCGGCGCGATAATGAGCGGGAATTCGCTCTGGTTTTCCTGAAGACCTGGAGGCGGAGTGGCGACTCCGGACACCCACTCGTCGCGTTCCTTGTCGTAATAGTGGTAGATGCCGGAAGGTCCGGTGCTCATGACTTCATCAGGGTGTGAGGGAGGAATCCTTTCACTTCCTCTACTTCCACCTTCGACTCCGGGGGCACTGCCGCAAGGAAACAGAAAGGCAAGAGCGGCGATTAATAAAGTGACACATGAAGGAATTTTTTTTTGCATGGGGGTGCTCCATACGGCTATTGGCAGGGCGATCGCACTAAAACTTGCAATACAATAAAATCGGTAAGTTATGGCGTTTCTTTATAATAAACACAAGAAAATAGCTCGCTTCACGGCGCGGCAAAACCACAACCAAGTCACAGTTTTCGGGCGCCAATACTTGCTTTGCGCTCATTGACGCTACAGGGTGGCGCGTTATATCCGCTCTCCTTGCGGCTATTGGCAAAAGGTCTGGAAGCGTCTATTAATCCTAACGAACCGTAACCAAGGAGTCATGTTTCATGAGCTCGTCCCGTTCTCAAGCATATACCGATGCCGGGGTCAATATCAATGCCGGTAATGAACTGGTTTCCCGCATTAAATCGCTGGTAGCTTCCACCCGTATCCCGGGCGTCGTGTCAGATATCGGCGGATTTGGAGGCCTGTTCCGGCCCGAGCTTGAGGGCATGAAGAGTCCGGTGCTCGTTTCATCCACCGATGGTGTGGGCACGAAACTCAAGCTTGCGGCGCTGTTTGACAGGCATGAGACTGTAGGTATCGACCTTGTGGCCATGAGCGTCAACGATATTTTGGTTCAAGGGGCAAAACCTCTGTTCTTTCTTGACTATTTTGCTACTGGAGAGCTGAATGTCGCGCAGGCTGAGGCGGTTGTAGGAGGCGTCGCGGAAGGGTGCCGCCGGGGGGGCTGTGCGCTGCTTGGCGGTGAAACAGCGGAAATGCCCGGCATGTACGCCAAAGGGGATTACGATCTCGCCGGTTTTTGCGTCGGCATGGCCGATATGGCCGATATTGTGGATGGTTCGACCATCTCTCCCGGTGATATAGTGCTTGGCTTGGCGTCTTCAGGGGTCCATTCCAACGGCTACACGCTGGTGCGTAAACTGTTTGAAGCCAGCGGGGCTTCGGCGGACGACATTTTTCCCGGAACGAATCGCAGTTTTCGCGAAGTATTGCTCGAGCCTACCGTGATTTATACCCGGATACTTGAAAAGCTTCTGCAGGGCATTCGCGCCAAGGGCATGGTTCACGTCACGGGCGGCGGTTTCTACGATAACATTCCCCGCGTTCTCCCGAAAAACGTGTGCGCGCGGATCGACTTCGGCTCCTGGGATATGCCCCCCGTATTCGAATGGCTGCGGGAGCAGGGCAAGCTGACCTGGCCGGAAATGCTCCAGATTTTCAACTGCGGCATCGGGTATATCGTTATTGTGGACAAGGCGGAAGCGGAAGAAGTGCTGAAACGGGCACATGTTCTGAACAGCCGGGCCTGGAAGATCGGAGAGATCTGCGCTTTGGAAAAGCAGGACAAAGAACAAGTGGACATTTTTTTTGACTAAAGCAAGACGGGACTCCACTTCACCATGCCATAGTTTCATAACGAGGAGCGCAGGACGTTCGACATCCGCGTTGTTCTCTTTTTCCCTGAGCCGCAAAGCGGCTTAAGGAAATGACGGGCAAGCCAGTCATCCTTCGGCAGGTGCCGAAGGGAGTTTGAGAGGGTGAAGCGCCTCGCAAGGACTTTGTCAACAGCCTCGAAACATTAACCTGTTCTGTGTGGTTTTTGTGTGAAAACTCCTCTTCTGGTCAGTGCCTGTCTGGCCGGTGAAGCTTGCCGCTACGACGGCGTGAGTAAGCCGCATCCTGGCGTGCAGGCTCTCGTCGAACGTGGAGTTGCCTTACCTGTCTGTCCCGAATACCTCGGAGGCTTGGGCGTTCCCCGTATCCCCTGTGAAATCAGGGGAGGGCGGGTGCTTAATGCCGACGGCGCGGATTGTACACTTGCCTTCCAGACCGGGGCTCAGCTCGCGTTGAATGTTGCGCAAACGCGGGGTTGCAGGACGGCGATCCTGAAGGCCCGTTCGCCCTCCTGCGGCTGCGGTCAGGTGTATGACGGCACGTTCTCCCGCGTATTGCATGAAGGAGACGGCGTGTTTGCTGCGTTGCTCAAGGAAAAGGGGGTTCGTGTCTGGACGGAGGAAAACGCTCCGTTTGCAGAACTTGAAGTCGAGGCCTTCTCTTCTTGTGCCGGTGAAACCGCAGTCACTCCGGGCAGGAAGCCCCGCAAACGGGGCGTGTTGCTGGTGGCGTACGGTGCAGGCAATCCGCAAAGTGCGGCCACCCTCAGACGAGTGCAAGCCGAGGCCGAACGCCGTTTTGTTTTGCCTGCCCGATGGGCCTATACTTCCGAAACCTTGCGCGAACGCATCGCCGAAGCGCGCATGAAATCTGATTCCGTGCTCAAGGCTCTGCGGCGTATGGCATTTGAACGTTATGAAGAAATCGCTGTGCAGTCGCTGCATCTGATTCCCGGCGTGGAATATGACGGGGTGCTCGGCGATGTGGAGCTGGCGCGCCGGGAGTTGCCTTGTGATATTCGCGTGGGGCTTCCTTTGCTTTTTTCGCCCGATGATGCCGGAAGCGCAGCAGAGGCCTTGCTGACACATATCAGATCGTTCCGTTCCGGTCCGGAACCGGTTATTTGCATGGGACATGGCAGTGGCAGACACGGGGCTGTGGCCCTTTATCAGGCATTGTCGGATAATGTGCGCCTTCGGGATGACTCTGTGCGAGTGGCGTGCATGAAAGGCGCACTGGCATTGGAAGATGTTCTGACCAGTTTGGATTTTGCTTCAGACGAAAAAAATTTATGGCTGATACCGCTGCTTTCCGTCAGCGGCAGGCACGCCCGGCACGATATGGCTGGCGGGCATGGTCAGTCATGGCGAAGCCGGATTGAAGAGGCGGGGTTTCTCTGCCGGGCTGATGTGCGTGGCCTTGCCGATGCCGGTTCTTTCGTGGAGTTGTGGATGGAACGGTTGGATGCGGTGTTGCGTTCCTTTGATAGGACGCCCTCAGACCCGGCTACAAAGTTGCAAGGAGTTTGTTCATGAATGTGGTTTCAGCACAAATGGCCAAAAGTATTGCGGGTGGTTCGATGATCCGCCGCATGTTTGAAGCGGGTAATGAACTCAAGAAAAAGTTCGGCGAGGACGCCGTGTGTGACTTCAGCCTTGGTAATCCGGATCTCGCGCCGCCAGTGGAAGTGTCCGAAGAATTCCGGGCTTTGGCTGTCAAGTCCCGTGAACCGGGTAGTCTGGGGTATATGTCTAACGGAGGTTTCGCCTGGGCTCTGGATAAGCTCGCGGCGTGGCTGAGCGAACAGCAAAAGGTAAATTTAACGCGCCGTGAAGTCATGCTGAGTTGCGGCGCCGCCGGGGCCCTGAATTCATTTTTCCATACAGTACTGGAACCCGGGGATGAGGTCCTCGCCATTGCTCCGTATTTTGTGGAGTATGGTTTTTATGTCTCTAACCACGGCGGTGTGCTGAAAACAGTGCCGTGTCGCAAGGACGATTTCGGTCCTGATATCGAAGCCGTGGCCGCCGCTATCACGCCGAAGACGCGTGTGCTCATCGTCAATTCCCCGAATAATCCTTCCGGCGCGGTATACAGC
>JAEXGX010000320.1 GCA_023450535.1 Pseudomonadota bacterium
GGCCAAAGGCAACCACCACGGGGCCGTTTTCATCCATCAGCAACCGGGTTCCCATCATGTCATACAGCAGTTCGGGTCTGTCCAGCGGAAGCGTTTCGGCCAGGGGCCTGCCCGTAGCGGCAATGGCGGGCTTACGCCCGGCACGCAATGCGTCGGCAATGCCCTCCATCACAGGCGAATACACCAGCACCACACCCACAGCGGCCTGTCCCTTGCTGTCTTCGGCAAAAAAAGTCTGAACAACGGACACGCCGCCCAAGCTCTTGCTTGCGCTTTCCACCGTGCGGGTAATGAGGGACCGGGAAAGCAACGTCTTTTTCTGATCCGCAGGCACGGCGTCGAATTCGGCTGCGTCAACGCCCAGCTCTCGCAGAATCTCGTTCAGTTTAGCGTCTCCGGCCGCGATCAGCTTGTCGAACAGAGCTTCAATGCGGCCCCTTCCTTCGCCCGTGCCTTCATCGAAACGGGCATTATCACTGCCGCTGTTCGCAAAATATTTGTTGAGCGTTTCGCTTTCCACCCGGGCGGATGTGGCCTTAATGAAGTCCTCCAGCGCCCGGGCATAGGCCCGATCATACGCGGTCACGCGTAGCTTGCCGAAATCGGGATGACTGACCGGCTTGGACACGCTTTCCACTGCGGTGTAAATCTGCTTTCCTTTTTTGTCGGGATTGTTGCCTTCCTGCAGACCAACGGAGGAAAGAAACGCATCCTTCATTTCCACCACCTGGTCATAGGCGCTCTTGCTCTCTTCTGCCCTGACCCCGGCAACTCCGGCAAGCTCATTGGTTTCCGATGCGATGTCCGCCGGAACGGCAGAAGCCCCGACAGACTGTGCGGCCTCCTCAGCCTGGGCTGAAGCCGACAGCCCAATCGGAACGGCGGCGAGCCCGAGGCTCAACACGCAACAAGCCAGCGGACGGCACAGAGATTTTGCGGCATACCTGTTCATGAAATCCCTCCTTATATCACACATCACCACTTGGGCTGCATGGTTTTTGGCCGGAGCTTTCCAGACTTGTCCGCTCCCGTGCCGGATGCCGCCTTGGGCATAGGCCGCAAAACAAACTGCCGGGGTTCAAGCCCGTTCAGGTCGACGTCACAACGCAGAACTCTGGCATGGGAAAGTTTGGGCGCAACATCAACAATTTCCACCTCGCCCACGCATGTTTCCTCACGGGCCAGAGGTTCGTTGGTGTACGGATCCATCAGCACCTCCCCATAACGCACAAGCTGAAAACGCTCCCCGGCCGCCAGCGCATCGCCGCCGCGCGCGAGTGTAAGGGTTCCGCCCTGGTGGGACAGCACCGCAATGGGGTAAATCACATCCACGATCTTACGGCCAATCTCCTCCCCTGCCGGGCGGGCCAGAAGAGCCAGCCAGTCAAGTTCGGCCTCCGAGCGGAGAACCTGACGGAACGCCTCGTCGTGCGTGCCCGACGCCGCGATCTGGCCGGTAGGAGCGTCGACGAGCCGCCAGGCCAGCGCGGCCTTGCCGGAAACGACGAAACGCTCCTCATTGACGTATGGCACCTTTTCTCTGGAAACGTTCGCTGTGAATGCGGTGAGGGAACCGACCAGGATATAATCCGTGCCCAGCGTATTACCCACGCGGGCCCGCTCTTCGGTACGGATATCGTCCCCCTGGAGCAGGTCGAACTCCGCATGCTTTTCCGCCAGGTAGTCACGGTCCAGCACGGCAAAATTTCTGGTCTGGGTGAAATAATTTGTCAGGGCCTGATTGAGCTGGACGACGAAAAGCTTCTGAATGCGGCTGTGATCCAGCTCACGAAAAGGCAGTACGGCAATACGCTTGCGCTGAGTCTGTACATCTGCTTCAAAATAGCTGACCACAACACTCATGCGCACATCCACATAACCCTCTGTCACACGGGAAGGCTCTTCGGAAAGAATGACATAGCTTTTCACCGTGCCGCGCATTCTGGCATGCGTCTGACGTGTGCTTTCCTCCCCGAAGGTGGCGTGCGTCTCGCGGGAAAAAGCGCCTTCGTCTCCGCTCTCGCGGGAATCCACATCCAGGCGCAGGCGTGTGACATCCTCGGCGGAAAGCTGAAGCCCGGTCACCTGCGCCACGGCCTGCATCAGACCATCATTAACGGCCTTTTCACGGGTCGCTCCGCTTCCCGTAACCTCCACCTCACGCTCCCTCACCCCGGCGGCATCGGCATGAAACGGAGCCAAAGCCAACAAAAGAGCAGCCCCCAATACAAAGAGTACTTTTTTCATGGCCGCCTACCTGGTTTTAATGGGACGCCGTAAAATATATCCCGCCTGAACCAGGGAAGGATCGCCCTTGATCATTTCCACCACGGTCACCTTGGGATTGATGCGCGTCACCTTGGCCTGGCCGATTTCCATTTCGGTCGTGCCGAGGGATTCCCCGGTCTGCGGGTCGATGAGTTCCTCGCCCGGCTCAAACACGTCGAACACTTCCCCCATCTTCATGCCCGAGTCATTGCCCCGGTTGATCCAGATCTGCTTGCCTTTGACGGTGATCACCTGAATCGGAAAGATCGTATCGGCAAGCATGTTGGCCAGCGACCCTGCTGCCTTTTCCAATGTCTGATCCAGAACACTCCGGCTCGCTCCGCCCACGCTGTTCACAATGGACGAGCCGGTGGAGGTGGAAGCCTTCACCGGAAAGGACGCCATGACGGATGCGCGCTCCGTATCGATGATCTGCACGGACAGTTCGATGGAACAGTGATCGCTCACGCGGTATTTGTTGTCGATATTGGGCACACGGCTGGAGGAACGGCCAAAGTTGAACTGCAGCACTTCCACCTGAACAAGGGACTGGGCATTGGAGATATTGCCCTCAGCAGCGGCATCACCCGCCGCCAGATCGCTTTTCGCGAATTCCTGTTCCTTGCGTATGGCCGCTATGGCGGATTCCCGCCGAGTCAGCAGCTCAAACTTCCGCCCGTTGCGGATAGCGTTTTCAATGTCGGCGATCAGGCTGGAGCCGTTCAAAATCTCCGCCTGTTTCGAGGAGATCAGATCGCTGATCACCAGATCGCTTACCGCAACCCGGTACTTCTGCACTTCCTCACCGGGCACCGGGCTGGCGGCAAGAAAGGTCATTCCGCACACGACTGTCATACAAAGCGCAATCCAGAATTTTTTCATCGAGTGTTCTCCCTCCTCTCCAGAGCAGTTTAACTTTGAATCGCTCTAAATCGCAGGCTTGCTCAAGCCCGGCATTGCTTCTCTCCCGTGGTCAGCGACAAAACCATAATAATTTTATGCAGTTTATAATTTACAGATGTTTCAATCCACAGTCGCCCCATCTGCCGACTGACTCCGCAGCCGACGGATAGGGGTCGTGCGGATTGCCCCTCCCTTCAGGGAGGGGTTACAAAAAAGGATTTCATCGGCTTTACCGTTTTGTCAAGTCCGCTTTTCCCCCTGAAGAGGAAGGTTTTAAACCATAAAGGAATTTTTGATGAAAAAAGCAATCAAGTCCAAGATACAGACTTGTAAATCACCTTGTTTTCCTGAAAAAATCCCCCCCCGTTTTCCTGTACACATCCTTCAAGTACCCGAAAACAGCTCGCGTTACGGCACGGCCCCCCCCCGATCTGCTTACCGTTTTTGTATTGCGCTCACCCGGCCTCACGCTACCTTGCCCCGCATAACAAAAACTCCTATCCTGCCTCCATCACATTCAGCAGGACGGAAGTTCACATGCAGGAAGGGAAGAGAGCGCGCCAGTTTCAGAACCCGACCATCGGACGCTTCTATCAGCAACATTTCGCGCTGTTCTTCATGCCCGCAGTTCTGCTTGACGCAGACGGCCTCATTGTCCACTGGAACCGCCATGCGGAACGGGCGAGCTCCCGCCCTGAAGCTGGTATGAC
>JAEXGX010000336.1 GCA_023450535.1 Pseudomonadota bacterium
GTGCGGAAGGTTCCGGCCTGCTGGACCTGCTCAGCCAGCTCGAACGTTTATTGGAGCAATTGAGCGGCGAACTTCGCACTGAAAGAGACGCCACAGATTTACGAGCTGCCCGGGATGCCGTACTAAACTTCAGAGAAGAAGCTACGGAACTGGAACGCAGATTTAGAGCTGTTCCTTCTGTGGGGGAAGAGTCTGATACAGATGAACCCGTACTTGACCCTGAGGAGATCGAATCGCGTCTTTATGTCCTGGCCCAGCTCAAAAGAAAATTACGGCGTAGCCTGCCGGAAATTCTTTCCTTAAAAAAGGAAATCGCGAATAATCTTTCTTTTTTGGATGCCTCTGCACTAGATCGGCATCGTCAGGAAAAAAACGTTCTTGAGGCTGCGGCAAAACTTCACGAAGAACTTGAACTATGTAATGCCGCGCGACAACAAGCGGCAGAACTTTTTTGCCGCGCACTGGAAAGAGAACTCGCCGGACTCGGTTTTTCCGAGCGCGTGCATGTGGAGCCGGAACTGACTGAACATGAACTCTGGCCTGCGATAAAAAACATACCCCCCTGTATTGTGCAGCGAGTTCGCCTGCTGTGGGCGCCCAATCCGGGGCAACCAGCTCAACCGCTTGACCGTATTGCCTCGGGAGGCGAACTTTCACGCTTTTTGCTGGCCGTGGTCAGTCTTCAGGCTCAGGGCGAAGATGCTACACTTATTTTTGAGGAAGTCGATGGCGGTGTGGGAGGTCTGACACTGAATCGGGTGGCGGACAGGCTGGCCGAACTTTCCGCCCGTCGGCAAATGCTTATCATTACCCATTGGCCACAGCTCGCTGCAAGAGCGGAACGGCATTTCAGAGTGACGAAAGAAGAAATAGGCGATGAAACCTTCACCAGGTGCGAAACGCTGGACGCTGACGCGCGCGATGCCGAGCTGGCCCGTATGTCCGGACGGGAAGAAGGCGTTTAATCATGATGATATGGCATATTACGCAGCAGGGACTCTGCACGGTACAGTTGTTCCAACAGAACGACACGTGCCAGTTCATGCGGCAGGGTCTGCGGCCCGAAGGATATCAGATGCGTAGCCTTGGCGCGCACTGCTTCCGCCAGACCAAATGGCCCGCCCAAAATAAAGCAAGGGCGGCGGTTGGCGTCGCGCGACAGGTCTTCAAAAAAGCGGGAAAAGTCGCGCGAGGTCATACTGCGACCCTTTTCATCAAGACAGACGACAATATCCCTTTCACTAAGCATATCCAGAATGCGTCGGCCTTCTTCCTCTTTCTTACGCTCCACCGGCAGGGCTGCGTCGGCGTCTTTTATAACGCTTTCCGTCACAGTTCGCCAACGGATCAGACGTTCCATATAATGGGCGGCAGCATCCCGCCAGAATGTGGCGCGAGGTCTTCCTACCGAAATAATATGCACGGGCTTGAGGCTCATGCCGGAAGGCTACGCCATAGCTCTTGTCATGGCAAGCACAAGGAGACAAGTCGATGAATCAGAACGCGACGCCCTGTCCCGAAACAGCGGGCCTGCGGTTGCAGCAGGCGGCGGATATCCTGCGTGGAGGCGGCCTGATCGTCTATCCGACGGAAACTTTCTTCGGTATTGGCTGTCGTTTTGACAACGAAGAAGCCATTTCCCGCGTATTCCGCGGCAAAAGGCGTCTCCTTGCTATGCCTCTGCCGCTCATCGTGGCGGATTTCGAACAACTGGAAGCCGTAGCCAGTCCCGCGCCCGAACTTTGGGATGATGTTGCCGATCTGTCCTCCCGATTCTGGCCCGGCCCCCTCACGCTTGTTTTAGCCGCTCGTCGACATCTTTCTCCCCTGTTGACTGGTGGTTCGGGCAATGTTGCCGTCCGGATCAGTCCGCATCCTGTTGCGCGCGAACTCGCCGCGCTGGTAGCTTGCCCTTTGGTATCCAGCAGTGCAAACATCAGCGGCCAGCCAGCCGTCACCGAGGCGGCCAGCCTGAGCCAGGAACTTGTCGGCTCTGTCGATATGGTGCTCGACCTGCCGCCACGCCCGATGGGAGGCAAAGCTTCTACCATTGTGCGCCCCTTGGGCGGGCGAAAGCTAGACTTGTTGCGCGCCGGAGCTCTGGAATCCGAACGTCTGTCTGCGGCGGGATATCGCCTGGAGCAGTTGGAGCCTGAGTAGGATCAAAACGTCTCCGGTCCCCCCTGCGGGGGCACGATCTCTTGTCCCCTCTTGTCACGCTTGCAATGTTGGCCTGGAGCACAATGCTCTGGCCCCGTATGATTTTAAAATCAAACTACTTCGGGAGGAAATATGAATCCTGTTCTTTGCCCTGAATGCGGCGCGATAGTCAGTAAATATCGTAACCCTTTTCCCACAGCCGACGTTATCATTCACGACCCCGAGCTTGGTATTGTTCTCGTCCGACGCGGGCATGAGCCTTTGGGCATGGCTATTCCCGGCGGTTTTGTGGAAGAAGGGGAAAGTGTCGAACATGCTGCGGTTCGAGAGATGAAAGAAGAAACCGGCCTTGACGTGATTCTTGACGGCATTATTGGCGTTTATTCCGCCCCGGATCGCGATCCCCGCTTCCACACCATGACCGTGACCTTTGCAGGGCACACAGATCACCCGGAACAGCTCAAAGCTGGAGACGACGCAGCCGCAGCCGCATTCTACCCACTGGACGACCTTCCCTCGCCGCTGTGCTTTGATCACGCCCGAGCAATTGATGACTTCAAACAACATCTGGCGGGCAAACGACCGCTTTTACCCTGCACGGAACGCTTTTGAATGGGATGGATCCGGACAAACCGCTGCAAGGAGATCGTATGAGCGATATTAAATTATTTCGCTTTTCTAAAGAAAATGCAGAGGAGCTGAACGGACGCGCCGCTTTGGTGGAGCGCGAGTTACATGACCTTATGGAAAAGCATATGGAGTGTTTCCTCGGCGTTCGTTTTGTGGCACATGAATACAGCACAGGTAAGAACCATCGCGGACGCATTGATTCCCTCGGACTAGACGAAAACAACTGTCCGGTTATCATCGAATACAAACGTCAGACAAACGAAAACGTCATCAATCAGGGCTTGTATTACCTTGATTGGCTACTGGATCATCAGGCGGAGTTCAAACTGCTGATTATGGAGTGTTTTGGTAAAGCTGCGGCTGACGCCATTGAATGGAGTTGTACTCGCGTCCTCTGTGTTGCTGGAAACTTTACCAAGTATGACGAACATGCTGTAGCCCAGATTGGTCGCAATATTGAACTTATCCGCTACAAATATTTTTCTGACGATTTGCTCCTGCTGGAATGGCTGAACCCGGTGCAAGAAAAGGGAGAGGGTCACACAGTGGTAACCGCTCTGCCCCCCCTCTCTAGCAAAGCGCTACAAGCAGATGCTGCTGGTAAAAAATTAAAAGACGACATAAATACCTTTGCTAAACATCTCGCTACCATGCCCGCAGAATTGCGGCTCCTGTACGATGATCTGTATTCCTTTATTATGTCCCTTGGCGACGATATCAATGCCAAAAAATTACGCCTTTATCTCGCTTTCTCCCGCTTAAAAAATTTCGTCTGCCTGTTACCCATGAAAGGCAGCCTCAAACTTTGGATAAAACTTGACCCGGCGACAGTGCAGCTCGAAAAAGGGTTTTCTCGTGATGTAAGTAAAACGGGTCACTGGGGAACCGGCGATCTTGAGATAAGTATCCGTAGCAAGGATGACATCGCCAAGGCCAAAACTCTCATCGAACGGGCCTACCAAGAAAATTGAAGCGAAAACGATTCTGATAACCGGAAGACTTACTGACTGTCTGCCAATGAGAAAGGAAGTGTTTGTTTGTCGGGACTCGGGCGGCTACGTATAGCCTTCCCTAAAGCAGTTTAACTTCAAGATTATACAAGAGCAGGAAACGATATCCTAACTCGTAAGTTTCACGCCTGAAGCCGGAGCTTGCTTTGCTACCCATACCTGTATGCCCTGCGGACCACCCGTCGGGTGGCTACGCCACAAATGAATGCGGCTACCTCGGCTTCGCGGCGGAGTCTCTTTACCCTCGGCTCCGGGAGCAATTTCAAAGCGAAATTGCTCTAGAGCCTCATTTTTTCAACTCCAGAGGCAAGATGAATAATCTCCTATTTGCTTCACGTCTAGAGAAAGTCTTGAGTTTTTTGAAAAATGCGTGTAAAGGCAAGGGAAATTGTTTCAGCAAAAGTTCCTTTAAGGTTTGAAACCTCTCTCTTCAGAGGGGAAGGGGATTGACAAAACAGCGAAGCCGATGAACTCCGTTTTGTAACGCCTTTCCTTAGTTAAGGAACTCAGTACGACACCTATCCGTCGTGCTGTGGAATCAGTCGGCGGATGGAGCTGACTGTGGATTGGAACATGAAAATGCAGCAGACGTAGACGACTTGCTCAAACAAGGAAAGCCGCATGCCCCAGGTAGCCGCGCGCATCAATGACGAACAGGAAAAATGGCTAAAAGACTACTTTCGCACCAAAAGTGCCGGTGCGGAATTTATCCTGCCGTGGGCGGTTGATACCTTTTTCCGCGCTATATCCTCACTGAAAAGCATGTTTACCCCTTCCGAACTCAAAACCATTGTAGAATCTTATAAAGACACCCGCCTTGCGCCAGAAAGCACACGTCTTTCCTACCTTCTGCTCCGTGTGTTCGACGCATGTGACATGAGCAATTTGCATGTCAAGCACGGGGCGAGCCGTTCAAGCCTGGAAACAAAGCTAAAAAGACTGGATGACACGCAGGCGACCGCGCTGATGGTATGGGCGTCCGCATTTTGGGTCAGCCGCAATTGTTCGGCGGAAAGCCTTGATGAATACATCAAGGCTTACTAAAGTAATTTTACTTTGAAATTACCCATGAAGTCGAGCAAGACGAGACTCCGCCGCGAAGCCCCCCCTATTCCGGAAGCCGACGTAATTTACTTGCGGCATAAAACTCCGGTGAAAACAAAAACCTTTGGGCCAGAACGTCGCGTCCAAGTCATGTATGATTTCAATGTTAACCTGCTCTAACAAAATACCTTTCTCTTTTGCAGGGCGTCCGCGAAAGCCGACGCCTTTTTTTATACCGGAATACTGCACAGGAGTATGACATGGCCTATTCCCGCAATAAAATGTTTTTCAGTGTCAGTACTGTGGTCATGTTTTGTTTTGCACTCTATGTTGCACAGCGCTTGCTATGGAGTGCTCCGCTTTCTTTTTGGACCAAGATCATACTTTGTCTGTTGATCTTCGGGCTATCGCAGTCAATTTCCATCATGCGCCTGCTGGTAACCCGAGCGGCAGGTCTTCCTTTTTACTGGATGCGGGTTGGCGGCTATGCGTCATCCCTGTTCCTCATGCTGGGGTCATTGACTTTTTTGCGAGACCTCACCCTTATCCTGTTGCATGTTTCCAGCTCGCTCTTTTCTCTGAACTGGACTACTGACGCTGCATTGCTACTCGCGAGTGGGAAAGCAACCGTTCTTCTGATATGCATCAGTGCTCTGGGAGCGGGAATAGGTATGTGGATGGCCTTACGCGTACCTCATGTAAGGCGGCGGGATCTTGTGCTGCAAAATGTTTCGCCCGCACTGGATGGTCTGCGAGTCGTCCAGCTCAGCGATTTGCACATAGGTTCAACCTACAAAGCCCCCTGGCTGGAAAAAGTGGTGGAAAAAAGCAATGCGCTTGATCCTGATCTGGTATTGATCACGGGTGATCTCGTAGACAATACGCCTGCTGTTCTGGCCGAAGACATGCAACTTTTGACCAGATTGCACGCTCGTCTCGGCGTGCTTATTGCCGTGGGCAATCATGAGTACTATGCAGGACTCATGCCCTGGGTTGAAACATGGAGAAAGATGGGGCTCGATGTTCTGCTCAATCAATGGAAGGCATTTGAGCTGAATGGAGAAAATATCATCGTGGCGGGCGTGGCCGATGCAAGCGCCCAAAAATATCCCGGCTTGCTTTTACCTGACGCGCAGGCTGCTCGGGCAGGCGCGCCAGAAGGATTCAGCATCCTTATGGCACATCAACCGCGCACAGCGGCGGAACATGCCAAGCTGGGATACGATCTCCAATTATCCGGACACACCCACGGAGGCCAGTATGTTTTTCTGTTTCCCCTGGTTTCTTTTCTCAACAACGGATTTCGATCCGGGCTTTATGATGTGGGCACAATGAAGCTTCATGTCAGCCCCGGCACGGGGTTATGGGGCTATGTTCCCATACGCGCGGGGGCTCCGTCTGAAATTTCTTTACTTGTCCTGCACAGTGCGTTGTAAAACTGAAACACGTTCCCGCTGCCCATTTTATACGCCCTGAATAAAAAAACTCCGGAAAACCAGCTTTCCGGAGTTTTTTTATTACAGTGTGATACAGATATATCTTCAGCGCGTCAGCTTGCGGAACTTCATCCGATGCGGTTGATCGGCTTCCTTG
>JAEXGX010000378.1 GCA_023450535.1 Pseudomonadota bacterium
TCGGTCAGCAGTTCCAGCAGGATGCAGTTCTCCACCCGTCCGGCCACGATGGTGACCATGTCCACCCCATCGGCCAGCGCGGACAGACAGCATTCCACCTTGGGAATCATGCCGCCGCTGATGGTGCCGTCGCTTAGCAGGGCCTTGGCCTGGGCAACGTTGAGGTCAGTGATGAGTTCGCCGGTTTTGTCCAGCAGGCCGGCCACGTCGGTAAGCATGAGCAGGCGTTTCGCCCGCAGCGCCCCGGCCACGGCTCCGGCCACGGAATCGGCGTTGATGTTGTAGGTGTGGCCCTCGCCGTCCACGCCCACCGGTGCGAGGACCGGCACGAAGCCGTCACGGATCAGGGAGCGGATGAGCGTGTCGTTCACCCTGGTCACCTGCCCGACATTGCCGAGGTCGATGATTTCCGGAGGGGCGTCTTCCCGCGTAACGACCAGTTCGCGCTTGCGGGCCTCCAGCAGCATGCCGTCCTTGCCGGAAAGGCCCACCGCTCGGGCGCCTGCGCGGTTCAGCCAGTTGACGATATCCTTGTTGACCGAGCCTACCAGCACCATTTCCACCACGTTCATGGTGGCGTCGTCGGTGATGCGCTGCCCCTGGCGGAACTCCGCCTTGATTTCCAGCTTGCCCAACATGGCGTTAATCTGGGGGCCGCCGCCATGCACGATGACCGGATGGATGCCTACCAGCTTGAGCAGGGCCACATTGAGGGCAAAAGCCTGCTTGAGGGCTTCGTCCGTCATGGCGTGGCCGCCATATTTGACGACGATGATTTGATCGTGGAACTGCCGCAGGTAGGGCAGGCTCTCAATAAGTATGCGGGACTGGGTTTGCGCCTGTTCCCTGACCTTGTCCCGCAGGGGGACGTTTTCCTTCGTTCCGGTCGTCATGTGAGACTCCTTACAAAGACGTTGCCTAATCAGCCCTGACAAGGTAATTAACAACGGGTTCGCGCGCAAGCGCGCACTTAGCGGACGCCCGAGGGCACCGCCTGCAAGGAGGTTTCCCGGATGCGATCCGGGTCAATCGTAAATCCATAACCCTACGTATCGGAGCAAACATGTTCGTTTCTCTCGCTCACGCCGCTGCCGGCGCTCCCGCTGGCGGAGCCGCCGGAGATCCCACCGGCGGTATCCTGGGCATGCTCATGCCCCTCGTTCTTATGTTCGCGGTGTTCTATTTTCTGCTGATCCGTCCGCAGCAGAAGCGCGCCAAACAGCACCGCGCCATGCTCGACGCCCTGCAAAAAGGGGACTATGTCATCACCTCCGGGGGGCTTCTGGGCCGCATTCTGGAAGTGGAAAACAACGTTTTCACCATCGACCTCGGTGACAGCAAGGTGCGCGTGCCTCGCGGCTACATCACCGGCACTTATGATCCCAAGGAACTGAGCAAGATCGAACCCAGCTCCGAAAATAACAAGTAAGCTCCGGTGTTCCGGCGGAAACTGGCAGGCCGGGCGTGGCGGAATTTCCTCGCCGCGTGCCGGCCCGTTCCGTCCGATCCGATTCGTCCGATCTGATTCGTCTGTTGCGGGCGACAGGCTTGCTATTCGCCGGGGGACGCGTGCCTGTGTTTGACGCGCGCGTCGGGAGGTCCTCCGGAGCCCGGAAAATCGGTTTTAATACGCAAAGGAATTTTTGATGAAAGCTGTGCGTTGGCGCCTCGCCTTCTCTCTTCTCGTGTTTCTGGTCGCGTTGTGGTATGCTCTACCCAACCTGCCGCAGGTGGGGCAGAGCTCTTTGGCGCGCTTCTTCCCGCAGGCGCGCATTAATCTCGGGCTGGACCTCAAGGGTGGGATGAACCTGACCCTTGGCGTGGATGTGGAAAAAGCCATCCAGAACAATCTGGTGTCCTCCGGACAGGACATGCGTGAGCGCGCCCTGGAAGACAAGATCAGCATGCTCAAACCGCGCCTCAATGCGGAAGGTCTGCTGGAAGTTGTGCTTCCCAAGCCGGAACAGGCTGATGCCTTTGAAGAAATGTTGCGTAAATACTATCCGGATCTCGCAGTGGCTTCTTCCTCGACCAGCAGCCTCGGGCGGACGTATACGCTTGAGCTTTCGCCCCCGGCCCGCAAGCAGGCCGAAGAAATGACTCTGGATCAGGTGGTGCGCACCATCCGCAACCGTATCGACCAGTTCGGCGTGGCTGAACCGGATATCCGCAAGCAATCAGGCAATCAGGTCCAGGTGCAGTTGCCCGGCCTGACCGATCCTGACCGCGCCATCCAGATTGTCGGGCAGACCGCTCATCTGGAATTTCACCTGGTGCGGGACGATGTTGATCCTTCCAGCCTGATGCTGCCCGCCGGAACCGCGCTCTTCCCGTATGTGGAAAAGGACGGTACGGGCGGCAACACTCTGGTGCTTGATTCTCAGCCGCTCATGAGCGGCGAAAATATCACCAACGCCCGCCCCCAGTATGACCAGAATGGGCAGATTCATGTCGCTCTGGAATTCAATTCTCGCGGAGGAAACGTTTTTGAGCGCATCACCGGGGAGAACCTCGGCCGCCGCATGGCCATTGTGCTGGACGGAAAGGTGTACTCCGCGCCGGTTATCCAGAGCCGGATTTCCGGCGGCAAGGCCGTGATCACCGGCAAGTTCGTCCTGGCCGAAGCGCAGGATCTGGCCGTTGTGTTGCGCGCCGGTTCTCTGCCCGCTCCCGTCACTGTGCTGGAAGAACGCACGGTAGGCCCTTCTCTGGGACAGGAATCCATTGAAAGCGGCATTCTCGCCGCCCTGGTGGGCGCTCTGGCCGTGGTGATTATCATGCCTGTGTATTACGCCGTTTCCGGCCTGATTGCCGACATCATGCTCTGTTTCACCATGACCTTGCTCATGGCGGGAATGACGGCCTTCGGTGCGACGCTGACCCTGCCGGGTATCGCGGGCATTGTGTTGACCATCGGCATGGCCGTGGACGCCAACGTGCTCATTTACGAACGCATCCGTGAAGAACTCAGGCTCGGCCTCAGCCCCACAGAGGCTGTGGAGGCGGGCTTCAGCCGGGCCAGTATCTCCATCACCGACTCCAACCTCACCACGATCATCGCGGCGGCCATTTTGTACCAGTTCGGCACCGGCCCCATTCGCGGTTTCGCCGTGACGCTTTCCCTCGGTATCGTGGCTTCCATGTTCACCGCCATTTTCGTCTCCCGCGCCGTGTTCGAGTCCTGGATCCAGCGCAACGGCGGCAAACGCATCAGCGTGTAACGGAGTACTTATGGCTCTCACTATTCTGAAACATACGACACATATTGATTTTGTTGGCGTGCGGCGTTACGCCTACGCCTTTTCGTGCGCGGTTCTGCTGATTGGTCTGGTGGCCATTCTGATGAATGGCGGCCTGCGCTACGGCGTGGATTTCGCGGGCGGCGTCATGGTGCAGATTCAGTTTGCCCACCCCGTGGAGGATGAAGAGGTCAAAAAGGCTGTGGCCAACCTCGACATGCCCGGCTTGACCGTGCAGGAAGTGGGCAATGACTCTCTCAATTATCTCCTGCGTTTTTCTGTCAACAAGGAAGGCGCGACGGAAAATCTGCGCAACGACGTGAACGATGCGCTTAAACTGAGTATGCCGGATAACCCCGCCACCATCGAACGCCTGGAAATGGTCGGCCCCAAGGTGGGCGGAGAATTGCGCAATATGGCCGTGGAAGCGCTGTTCTACTCCGTTTTGCTGATCACGGTATATATCTCCGGCCGTTTTGAGCACAGTTGGATGCTGGCGGGTGCGATGGCCGTGCTGATGTGGGGCGTGGTCTACGGCGCTGGCTGGCTGGCCGAACTGATCGGCTGGTCGGGTTACAACCGCCTGTGGGGCGTAGGTGTGGCTATGGCCATCACCATATATCTGACCTGGAAATGCAAACTGAACTTCGCGCTCGGAGCGATTATCTCCCTGCTGCATGACGTGTTCACCACATTGGGGTTGCTCATGGTGCTGGGGCGGGAAATCGACCTCAACATCATCGCCGCGCTGCTTACCCTGGTGGGATATTCGCTCAACGATACCATCATTGTATACGACCGTATCCGTGAAAACCTGAAAGCCATTCCTGAAGGCGGCCCCAAGCCGACCATGGATCAGGTGATTAACCGCAGTCTCAACCAGACTCTGGCCCGTACCATTCTGACCTCGGGCACCACTCTGGTTACCTGTGTCAGCCTGTACGTGTTGGGCGGCAGCGTAATCCATGACTTCTCCCTGACCTTGCTGCTGGGCATTCTGTTCGGCACTTTCTCCTCCATTTATGTGGCAAGCCCGGTGTTACGCGCCTTTGGCAACGTAGACATGTACTGCTCAACGCAGAAGAAGAACGACGATTACGAGCGACCCGGCGAACACGGCATTGTGTAGCCGGATACGCATGGCATAACAGCAAAAGGCCGGGAGCAATCCCGGCCTTTTGCTGAGGCTGCTGATATAAGGTTTTGAGGGGGCTCCTCGCCCCCTCAAGCTCCCCCCGGCAGGGCGTAGTACGCCCTGCACCTCCAATAGTTTCAGTCTGTTACTG
>JAEXGX010000432.1 GCA_023450535.1 Pseudomonadota bacterium
GCATTGCCCCAGCCAGTGCGGGGCACACAGCGGATACGCCGGGTAGATCGGACGGCTGACAGAAAGTCCATGAGTTTCTTTCTGGCAACGGGATTGCCGAACCAGCCGCCGGAAGCCAGACTGCTGAACCAGTCTCCGTTCTGCCGAAAAAGCAATTCAATGGGCATGGACCAGGTGTGTTTCTTGCCGTCCGGATCAGCCCATTCCAGCATGAGGCCCCATTCATTGCCCTCACTGTCGCGAGTCATGCCTTTCACGGAGAGCGGGGGGCCGATACGGACTTCGTTCATCTCGCCGTCCGGTTTGGTTTCAAGCTTGTACAACCCGGCGCGTTTGCCTTCCGGCACAAGAAAGAAGCCTTCCGGCATGGGGCAATCAACATCCTGTTTCCGCGCCGCTTCCACAACTGCCCGGACAGCCTCAAGGGAACGCAGGCGATGCAGGTCGTTGAAGTCCGTTGCCTTGCCTTCATGCGCCGGACAGACGGCCAGCTTGCCGCCTACAGCCTGCGCCGATCGGGAATCCGCTTCCTTGCCGGGATTCCACGGCGTGCCGTCGGGTTTGACAGTTTCACAATCGTTGTCCGCGCAAAGCATGATTTCCCGATCAGGGTACCGTGTACGCGCCATGCGGGCGACGGCCTCCAGATTTCCGGCATTGAAGGTAATCAGCACGGCGTATCCGGTGGTCAGATGCAGACTTGCTCCTGTGGCGTAGCCTTCGGCAATGAGCAAGGGGCCGTCTTTCCTTTCGTCTCTGGCGGGAAGGGAAAAGAAGCCTCCTGCGGTACGTCCTCCCTTGAGAAAAAATTTGTCTGTACCCTCGACGGGCTTTTCCGGCAGGATAAATTGCAGGCTCTGGATTTTGCCGGACTGGTTCAGAACGGGAACAATCAGCTGCCCGTCCTCTGTCTGCCGCAAGCCGATGGTCGGGACTTCCTTTCGCTTCAAATACGAATGGGCGTCTTCAGCAGGCTTGGCATGATTCCAGATGCTCGCGGCCAGTTTTGCGGCGGCCTGCCAGCGACGGATCTGTTCGGTTTCCCTGTGCGCTCTGATGGCCCGGATGCGTTCACGCAAGGCATCCCGCTCGACGGCGGTCAGTTCTTTCTCAGGCTTGTATGTCCATGTTCCTTCGTCGCCCGTGCGCCAGTTCTTCCACCAGATGGAGGCCGGAGCGTCCAGAAACGCCTTGTACGCGCCGTCCTTGCGCCGGGGCCTGTCCGTTGTGCCGCAACGATGTAGGAGGCCGTCGGCCTGCACGGCCTCGACCTCCAGCCCCGCTGAGCGCAGACATTCGGCAAAGCTGTGCGGAGTGTCGGCGCTCATTTCGGCCTCCAAGTATAGATATGAAGGTTTGCGCTACCTGACATTGTCTTCACCGTTACCCAGGCGTTCAATAAGTTCTCTGATATCCTCAACGCGCCAGGCTGTGGTGCGGGGGCCAAGCTTCACGGGTTTGGGATAGCGGCCTGTTCGGCAACCTTCCCACCATGCGCTTTCACAGATGGGGATGCAGGCCAGAATCTGGGGTAGACGGACAAAGCCGAATTCGGGGAATGATGTTTTTTGCTGTGCCATAAAAAAATCTCCTGAAGGGTGTTGGTCTTCAGGAGACTCTGGCACGTTTGGAAAAAGACCCGTGAGGGAATTTGGCGGGAAAAAGACGGGAAAACGCGAAAATGTGGGAAAATGGAGCTGAAAAATCAACCTTTGACGATAGTATAGGCGTCCGCTTTTTTGAGAAGATTGTTCATCTGGTTTCGATACGACTTGGGATCGCTATATTCTTTTTCCGTGAACAGGTGCCCCAATTGCGTTTTTCTGCCCATCTGGGTTTTGTGTCTTGTTTCGGGCTTGTCGGCACCGCACCAGTAAAACAGTACATAGGCAATTACGGGGAGAGGATAGGTGTCCTTCATGGCGTCATAGATGGCATGATCCGGCTTTCCTCGCCAGACAGTGGACGGAATCCTGAACGTAAGTCTGCCGTCTTCCGTTTCTTCCACAGCTGGCTGTTCTGTCTGTACTTTGGGATTTTCAGGAAAACTGTTTTCTGAGGACATGGCTTTGAGAATGGATTCCACAAGCGCGCGAGTGATCCCCTTCACTTCCTTGTGCAAGGGATAATTACGGAGAAATCTGATGGTATCATCCCGGTTGACAAGGATTGTATCAACAAAAATATGCGAGATGAAATGATAGCTTGATGCTGGTATAATCAATATTGGTTCTTCAAACAGGGGAGATTCAGGCGAGTATTGGTCAGAGAAATCTTCTGTCTCAAGCCTTTTTAGAGCATAGAACAGAAACTCCCTTTCTTCAGGAAATACATTGTCAATTTCATCATACGTTTCTTCTAGGATGTATTTGAAACCATGTTGCAAGGCATTGACATGGATATTCCACGAAAGTTTTCTAAAAAAATCCATTATGTCATACCCAAACAAATATGTTTGGAGACGTTTGTCTGACAGGCATGGTTGCGGTAAAACAGGACTTGCTATGTTGTATACGGCCTGATTACTGTCAGCAAAGTCTTTCCAGTAGGCTTCATGCGCTCTGCGCCATAATTCCGCAGGAAAAACAGCATGAGGCCACATCGCCTGAATGACGGTTTCAACTTCATTCGCGGTCAGCCGATACGCCTCCCGTACCCTGCCGATGGATATTTTTTGCTGGTCCAACATGGACGAAGAAATAGACCAAACGCCGAGTTCAGACAATATACAAACAGGCGGCGCGAATTTGCGGCATCATGGAGTAATGCCGATTTGCAAACATCCGTGCCGCCTGTCTGGGCAAATGGCATATTTTTCAGCTATACCATGCCCGGATCATGTCCATGTCATCATAACCGGCCTGTCTCATGCAGTCTTTGGTTTCTTCACTCCAGCCGGTATCTGCGACGGTAATTTGCTCATCTTCGGATATTTTGCCAATGATGACGCGAATATCTTTTTCTGTGGTTTGTGGTCTTTTCATAGAATGAATGTTGTCGGTCATGGCTATCTTCTCCCTGACTATCGTTTTGTGACTTCACCGGAGCGCAAAGCGTCGAGATAATTGGCCCATTTCTGCATAAGCTGACGCCGCTCATCCATATATTCCGCGCGGTTGTAGGCCAGCCTCACCGTATCCGGCTCCTTGTGGGCAAGCTGTGCCTCAATGACATCAGGCCGGAAGCCAAGCTCATTGAGGCGAGTGCTGGCCATTGCCCGGAAGCCGTGCAAGGTCATGGTTTCCTTGCCATAGCCCATGCGCCGCAAGGCGGCCAAAGGCGCGGCGTCGCTGATGGGCGTTGTCTGCGCTCTGGCGCTGGGGAAAAGCAGTTCTCCGTTGCCGGTATAAACATGAAGCTCATTCAGCAATGCCAGCACCTGTTTTGACAGCGGCACCACATGTTCGCGCCGCATTTTCATGCGCGAGGCCGGAATAATCCATGTTGCGTTTTTGAAGTCAAATTCACTCCAGTGTGCCAGCCGTAATTCAGAGGGACGGGTGAAAACGTAAGGTAATATTTTCAGACAATAGACAACGGAGGTGTAGCCGACGTAGGCGTCAATATCCCGCAGAAGCTGGCCGATATCGTCCGGCAAGGTAACGGCGGCAAAATGCGTTGTCTGCACCGGCGTCAACGCTTCAGTCAGCCCCGCGGCCACATCATATTTGACGCGGCCAGTAATGCGGGCATAGCGTGTAACCTGCCCGCAGAGGCGCATGAGCTTGTGGGCTGTTTCGTGATGGCCAAGCCGCTCCGAGGGCTGGACAACCTGCAAGAAGTCGGCAGGCTCAAGCCGGGTAATGGGCTTACCGCCAATGGCGGGAAAAAGCGTGTTTTCCAGATAGCGGCGCAATTTCTGCGCATGCTTGGCCGAGAGGGTAGGCTCGTATTTGGCGAACCATTCCCGCGCTACAAACTCAAAGGTATCCCGTTCTTCCCGCTCTTTTGCGAGTACGGCCTCTCTGGCCTGCTTTTTCTCCGCGCCGGGGTCAAGGCCCTTGGCAAGCAATTCTCTGGCGTCATCACGCTGGCGGCGGGCATCTTTCAGGGAAACTGCCGGATATGCGCCAAAGCTCAAAAGTTTCTGCTTGCCCTCAAAGCGGTAGGCCATGCGCCATAATTTGCTGCCTGTCGCCGTCACATGAAGATACAAGCCGCCGCCGTCAGAAAGTTTTTGCACCTTGCCGTTGGCCTTGGCGTTCCGCACAGCGGCATCGGAAAGTTTCATGTTGGTATCCTCCAAAACAGTCCCGAAGTGTGCGGCGAAAACCAGGAAAATCTACCTCCATCCATCTGAATTGAAAGAATATTTTTAGTGTGCTGGTATTTCGCCGTGCCGAAATGGCGTTGTGGTATTGGTACCTGCGAATCTACCAACGCTTTTTGTGGGTGTCCACGTGGGTACTTGGTTTTTACTGGACAAAAAGAGAAGGCCGAAATCACATTTTTCTTAGTGATTTCGGCCTTCTATGGACTATTTTGGACTTCTTGATGGTGCCGAAGGGGAGACTCGAACTCCCACTCCCTTGCGAGAACTAGACCCTGAACCTAGCGTGTCTACCAATTCCACCACTTCGGCGTGAGGAAGAAATCTACCTAAACTCACTCTTCTTGGCAAGCATTTTTTTATGAGTAAAAATGGCAAGATACAAAATGTTTGCTCTCCACTTCAAGCCAGGGTACCGGAAAGGAACAATGTGGCATGGCTTTGGGGCAGCGTTCGAGGAACAAACACCCCGTCCCACGTGCAGCAGGAGGTGGGACCGTGCCGGGAATGGTGGGAAGACGCTTACGATCGGGCTCCCCTATGT
>JAEXGX010000451.1 GCA_023450535.1 Pseudomonadota bacterium
GTTTGGACAAGGATGCTCAGATCATAAGCGCCAGAGCTTCGCGCGACTGGCGGCTGCGTAGCCTGAGAGGCTTTATCGCGTTGGAAAGAGGCGATCTGAAGTCCGCCGCCACACTCTGGCATGAGGCGGAATCTCTGTGCAGTTCGGTGTTGCACCAGGCATGGCACACCTATCTTCAGGCACGTCTGCTCGAAATACAGGGCCGTTTCAACGATGCAGGCGAGAAGTATGGAACTGTACATCGCCTTTTGCCTCAATGGGAGTTGCCGGAATACCGGAAACTGGTTTGCCGGGTGAAGATGGGCTTTGGCGAACTGGTACAGGGGCAGTTTGCGGACGAAATTCGCTCCGATCCGGCTTTGTTTAACCGCCTGCTGGTCGATCCCGAGCTGGAGCGCGGTCATGTAGCCTTGATGACGGCTATTTATCCCCTTTGGAAGGATGCGCGCAAGAAATGCCTTGCCGAGCGGGCCGAGCTTGAACGGTTGGGCAAGGAACTGGAAAAATGGTTTTCTCCGGAACACCAAAAGGCCGCGAAGTTTGTAGAAAAACTCAATGCATTGCGGCAGGAAAGCGAAATTGAAAACTATTTGGCCTATCTCAACGTGTGCAGAGCACGCCCCAAAGTGGAAGAGGAGATGAACGCCTTCATCCAGCAGGAAATTAAACGCCTGCAGGAACGGTTCAAGGCGTACCTGGGAGCCCTGGAAGTGGTACGGGACGAAGCTTCCTGGTTTCCCTTCCAGCGTGCGCTGGTGGAGTTCAACCGGGATTTCAACGCCTGCGCGAGTATTTTGAACCAGGCCTTCACCTCTGATTTTCATTCTCCGGAGGCATTTCGTCAGGCCCAGGCTTCCCAGCCCCTGCTGGATGAAAAACTGGTGCAGCTTGAAAAGAGGCTTCGGGTGCTCCGCATGGTGCGCGACGCCACACTGTTCGTGCTGATTCTTTTGCGCAGCTTTATCTGGATTGAGGCCATTTGTATTGTGCTGTGCATGATCATCATGTGCGTACTGCTCTTTTTTGGTGACAGCCTTGATATGGTCTGGCTTCAGCGCATTATTAAGTTCAACTTCTGGGAGCTTCAGAAGGTACTCCTGATCATTATCAGCATAGCCGCTTTGGGCATAGCTTCCTTGCGCTCCACGCTGACCTTTGAAAAACGGCGGGATAAAATGCTGGAAGAAGCACGGGTTCAACGCGAGGCCATGCAGCGGGCGCGTCTTCAGAAAGCCCGGATGCAGCGCGATGCCATACTCAAGAAGGAAGCGGAACTCTCCAAGTCGGAAGACGACACGTATATCAAGGCTCTTGAGGACGAGTAAAATAGTGGGGCGGGTTTGCCCCGCAAGCCCGCCCCGAGACTGCTGATAACGTCAGCAGTCTCGAAAATTGCGAGTAGGTCGCGGCTTAGCCGCGCCGTAAAACGAGCAATTTTCGTGCCTTCCCGTCAAGCCGCTTTGCGGCTTAGACGGCGCAAACTCAGCAAAGCGGGGTTTGTTATCATTTTGTAGGGCGGGATTGCCCCGCAAGCCCGCCCCGTTTGCGGAAAAGCTTTTCGCAAGGATTCGCCGCCCACCGGCAATCAGTGCCTTTCTTTTTTATAACTATTCACAAAATCCGCGCGAATTGACTCCGATCGGGGAAGGTCATATTCTCATCAAAGCAGTTCAACCTTGAATTATATATGGCTGGGACACGATGTTCTGCCCCGTAGATTTCGCGGCGGAAGCCGGAGTCTGCTCGGCTATCCATGCCTGTACGCCCTGCGGGTAAAGACATGGCCCTGCGTGCCACTCGACGGGTGGCCCGCCGCGAGTGAATTGCGGCTGCTCCGGCGTCGCGACGGAGTCTCGTTACACTCGACTCCGGGAGCGATTTTACTTTGAAATTGCTCTGGCCGCAGGTGGGAAACACCTTACGGATAAAGAAAACAGAGATGAGTCTCGCTTCGCTTGGTTCCGTAAGTATTTCAATGTTGAGGTGCTCTAGAAGTATCTTCCTGTGAAAAAATCTTGAGGGGCATATGAGCGAGTCCGGTTTGCGCTCTTCCATGATTGCGCTGTCGATGTGCAATTTTATGGTGGCATTTATGGTGTCTGGCGTGGGGGCCTGTCTGCCCTCCATAGGCAGTGATCTGCATGCAAGCGCGGGCGATCTCAGCCTGATCAGCGCCGTGTACGTTCTTTCTCTGGTCATTTTCAACATTGTCGCGGCCCAGCTTATTGCTATTCTGGGGCAGCGCAAAGTTTTCCTCTACGGTTTTGCCGTCTTTCTGGTCATGTGCCTGAGTCTGGCCTTTTCTCCCACAGTGGAACTGGTCTGGGGGCAACGTTTTATTCAGGGCGCGGGCGCAGCCATGGTGGCGACCTCATCGGTCACGCTGCTCATCAGCATTGCGCCGCGCAGTATGCAGGGGCGGCTCATGGGCTTGCTGACGGCTTCCACCTATGTGGGCATCGCTCTGGGCCCTCTGGTGGGCGGCGGCATAGCCACGGCGCTGGGCTGGCGCTGGCTTTTTGTCGTGTTGCTTCCTTTGCGACTTCTTGCGTGGTTCGCCATGTTCCGCAC